>WREE01000222.1 GCA_009779515.1 Symbiobacteriaceae bacterium | reverse complement strand
TTATGTTCTTGCAATTAAGTTTGCTTTTTGACGCGCATGTCGCCAAAAAGCGGTTACTTTTATCCCTTTAAGATAAGTTAGGTAGGAAACAAGAAACATGAAACCGGTTTTTATACAGTCTGAAGCAGCCATCCTAGCCCTAGGATGGCTGCTGAGGGTTTAGGGTTATGTTGTAGTTATTGTAGCCTAAAAGTATCCTCCGGCGGCAGCGTTAGCAAGTACCAGAACCCCCCAGAGCTGTTTGTAGGCGGCAGCGGCATCGGCGGCACTAACTCGCACGGTCTTGGAGTCCAGCCGCTCGACACAGGGGAAGAGACAGGACATATGCGCCATGACGGTTGTTTTAAGCTCTATCTCGAAGGTAACAGCCCCTACCTGATACGGCTTAACCTCCTGACGCCTGAGAAGCGCCGCTTTAGCTCCGGCTTCAATAAGGTCCTGGGCTTTGGCAGGAACGATAAGATTAGCGGTGAAACGGTCGGAGGCAACCTTAACCTCCACCGTGGTAGGATTGCCTAAAAACTCTTTGGCTTCCTCGCAGACAACGTTGTCCCCGGTTACCAGGACAACCGGTACCCCAAAAGCCCCTGCGACCGCAGCGTTAATGCCGGTCTCTCCGTGAGCTTTGCCATTTAAGCGAATTTCGGTTACCGCGCTGCCCATGATGGTGTGGTTAATGGTGCCATCCCAGCTCCCCTCCCGAGCATGATACCCCACAAAGAGAGCCGCATCAAAGCTGGCATCGATACCTTCCATTTGCAACAGATGCTTGGTGCTACCTGATATGAGTCTGGCACGGGGGTCTAGCTCCTCCACCAGAATATTGCACATATGGCCGTGGGCGTCGTTGACCAGAATATCGGTGGCCCCTGCAGCCATAGCACCCCGGACAGCAGCATTGACATCATGGGTCATAATTTTGCGAAAGCGCCCATACTCCCCATCACGCAGCTGTCGTCCAGCAGCAACACCGCTAATACCTTCCATATCTACTGATATATAAACTTTCACTTCGCTCCGCTCCTTTTTAGTGTGATACAACTACATTCGCTACAGCAACTGATTTTCCTTTGCTTAAGTTAATCTGCCGTAGGCCGATTCCCCAGGGTAAGCCTGGTCTCCATCTCGCGACCATCCCGCATAAAAGTAACTAAAATAATATCGTCGGGATTATAATGACGCAAAAGGTTAGGTAGGTTACTGCCAGTAACTATATCGCCATTAATACGGGTGATGACGTCGCCACCCACATCAATTTCCCCTATCCCTTCTATGGTTACTGTTCTGGTATTGCCTCTGAGCCCTGCTCGGGCAGCTGGTCCCCCTTCGGTAACTTTGGCGAGCCAAGCCCCTTCTTCCACGGTTAAGCCCAGCTTACTAAATTCACTCCCCAAAGATTCCTTCCAGGTATCTAAACTGCGGTATTCGATACCCATGTAGGCACGACCCACACTGCGCCCGGCGATCATATCTGCCACATTCTTTTGCACCAAGGAAGAAGGTATAGCAAAACCCATACCCTCGGCACCGCTAATAATAGCCGTATTAACCCCTACAACCTCCCCCGAAGAGTTGAGCAAAGGTCCTCCGGAGTTGCCCGGGTTAATGGCAGCATCAGTTTGGATTAACCCCTCCACATAATAATTGCCCCCCAGGAAGCTATCTTCCATGGGCATAGAGCGGTCGGTAGCAGAAACAATGCCTTGGGTTACAGTTGCTGAGTTGTGCAAGCCCATAGTATCCTGAGATGAAACCATAGGGCTGCCGATAGCGATAGCCTTCTGCCCCACCCGCACTAAGTCGCTGTTAGCCAAAGGAAGGGGGGTAAGAGCGCTAGCAGGAACATCAATTTTGAGCACCGCTAAGTCGCTTAACTTATCGGTTCCTACTACAGTAGCCGGATACGCCTTTTTATTACTCAAGGTGACAGTGATAGTATCGGCACCTTCGATAACATGGTAGTTGGTAACAATATGCCCTTCCAGGTCGTAGACGAAACCGGAACCATTCCCTTGGATAATACGAGGTTGTCGCCCTCCGGAGTTGCCAAAGGGTCCATATAGCCAGTTATAAACCTCGTTAGAATAACTGGTGGTAGTGGTGGTGCTGACCAGAACCACCCCTGGTAGGGTGGCTTCCACCACCGCAATGGTGTTTTTTTCGCAATCCATTAGCTGGCTGTTTTCCAAAGCGGCTATGAGAGATTGATTGGCAAGGTTAGCCACCGGCTGTAACATGCCCGATCTCGACCAGGTATTCTCCGGCGCAGCAGTAACATGGGAGTTCAGGACGTAATAAGTCGCTCCTGCTCCAACTGCTCCCGCCAGGAGGGATAAAACTACTAACAAGAACATAATCCGGCGCAGGGGAAAGGATACTGTTACCGTCTGTTTCGCCTCTGGTAGCCATTCGCTGGGCTGCCCCTTGTTATCATACATGATAATGCCTCCTAACTTGATCTGCTAGTGCCAGTATAGCGAAAAAATATGGCTATTTTTTGTCAAAAGA
>WREE01000221.1 GCA_009779515.1 Symbiobacteriaceae bacterium | reverse complement strand
GGAAAGAAGCGCTTAGCCCCAGTAATTTCCTTCTCCCGCAGAAGCACCAAGGGGCGGATAACCGTCACCTGGCTGCGGTCTTGAGAAGTCACCGGTGTAAAAGTTTCAATCTTACCTGCCAGGAGAATGCTCATAAGAAAGGTTTCGACGGCATCGTCTAAGTGGTGACCTAAAGCTATTTTATTATACCCTTCTTTAACGGCAATACGGTTGATAATCCCCCGACGGAAAAAAGCACAACGGGCACAGGGGTTTTGCCGGTGCTGGGGGTCGAAAACAATCTCCTGCAGCTCCGGATGGCGTTCATAATAGAGGGGCACGGATAGCGCGGTGCATAGCTCCGTTAAAATATCCTGGTAAGACTCGGAGCTAAAACCAGCATCTACGGTAACCGCTCCCAGCTCAAAAGGGTAACCGGTCTGCTGCTGCAGCACCTTTAAGGCAAAGAGGAGTAAAGCGGAATCTTTACCTCCGGAGAGACCCACTAACACCTTATCTCCGGGTTGTAGCATTTCAAACTCCATGATAGCACGCCAAATCCGGCGGCTATAATTTTTAGGCAGAGCGAGTTTATAGCTCACGGAGATTGCTCCTGGAGTATTTGATAAAGCCTGTCGCGACCGATACCGCTCCGCCGGGCAGCTTCTTTCAGAGCATCGCGCCTGGTCCAGCCAGCAGCTACCAGTTCACGGTATTGCTCCTGAGCCTCAGTATCAGACATGGCTGGGGGTTCTACTTCCTCGGCTCCGGCGATAACTAGAACATACTCCCCCCTGGGAGGGGTTTGAGCAAGATGCTGTTGCAGGTCGGCTAAGCTCCCTTGAACCACCTCTTCGTAGATTTTCGTCAGCTCGCGAGCGATGATGCCACGGCGCTCCCCCCCTAAGTAGCTGACTAAATCTTGCATGGTCTGGGCTAGACGGTGAGGAGCTTCATAAATTATGCAGCTGCGTTCTTCCCCCTGAAGGGCCAGCAGGCGTAAGCGACGCTTAGCCTCCCCGGTGGGTAAAAAACCTTCAAAAACGAAGCGGTTGCAGGAGAAACCGGAAAGGGTTAGAGCAGTCAGCCCAGCCGAAGGGCCGGGGATAACCGTTAACGGCAGCCCCTGCTCCCATACTGCTGCCACCAACTCCTCCCCAGGGTCTGAGATAAGTGGCATACCGGCGTCACTGACCAAGGCTATACTTTTACCGCGGTGCAATAATTGCAGCAACTGTTGGGTCGCCTTTTGACGATTGTGATGATGATAACTAAGAACGCTCTTTTTTAAGGACAGATGGTTGAGCAGCTTTTGCAGTTCCCGGGTATCTTCGGCAGCAATGTAGTCTACCTCTGCCAGAGTTTGGGCTACCCGGGGAGAGAGGTCTTGTAAGTTACCGATAGGGGTGGCTACTAAGTATAGCTTGCCGGGGCTGACTTCCTCGCCACTACCACCGATGTTAGTCATCCTCTTCTTCCTTGGCGGGGAGAATGAGGCTGGGGATATGCGCTGGCATAACACCATCATCTTCTTCCAAAACAATAACTACCAGTTCATCTAAAGGAAACTCCTGGGTTCTGCCGCTATCCTGGAGCCGTACCCTGGCGATATCACGCCGCCGGTCGACAAAGGTAACCTTTCCGTGGCCAGCATTGGTTTGCACCAAAGAGCCCATCTCGACTAAAGATAGGGAAGCTGAGCTGCCATACTCTTCCAGCTCGTAGTTCAGGCAGCAGAGAAGGCGTCCGCAAACACCCGATATTTTCGTAGGGTTAAGGGAGAGGTTTTGGTCTCGTGCCATTTTCACCGTAACCGGCAAAAACTCCCCTAAAAAGGTGGAGCAGCAGAACTCCCTGCCACAACCTCCCAGCCCTCCCACCATTTTCGCTTCGTCTCGCACTCCTACCTGTCTTAATTCAATACGGGTGCGAAATACCGACGCCAAGTCGCGAACCAGCTCACGAAAATCGACCCTGCCGTCGGCAGTAAACTGAAAAATCAGCTTAGCGGCATCGAAGGTATATTCGGCATCCAGAAGGCGCATACCCAGGCGGTGCTGTTCAATCTTACCTAAGCAAATTTGGTAGGCATCCTGGGCCTTGGTCTGTAACGTTTCCCGCAAGGCTAAGTCTGCTGCGGTGGCAACGCGTAGCACTTGCTTCAGGGGCAGATAAGGGGCAATGATATTAGGGCAAACCTCGCGACGACCGTAAGCCACCTTACCAATCTCCATACCCCGTACCGTTTCGACCAGCACATGATCGTACTGCTCTATAGGTAACTCTCCAGGTAAAAAAAAGTACACCTTCCCCGCCGGGCGAAAGCGTACTCCAATAACTTCAGACATATATCATCATCTGCCTTTTCTTAGTTTTAGCTTCTTGGGCAGATTATAACATTATCACTACCATAAATCAACGAGCATTCCTCTATATCCGAGTTTCTACTCTGATAGATGGGGGCTACCCGCCCCCAAACCCCTGGTCGCTACGGCAGGCAAAGCCCGCCTGCGCTTACTGGAACTACGTTCCAGAGCCACGGTTCCCGTGGCGGAGTAGAAGC
>WREE01000220.1 GCA_009779515.1 Symbiobacteriaceae bacterium | reverse complement strand
GGATTTTCGTAGGGGCAGATGGCAATCTGCCCGTTGATGCGGAGTAGAAGCCCACATCAATAATTCCATGGGTGAAACTTTATTTCATGGGCTTCTACTCTGACCTATGCGGGTGCTGCGGACACGCAGTAGAGC
Organism: Symbiobacteriaceae bacterium; assembly: GCA_009779515.1. Classification (GTDB taxonomy): domain Bacteria; phylum Bacillota; class JAAYKD01; order JAAYKD01; family WRDA01; genus WREE01. The sequence continues at coordinate 2,410 of WREE01000220.1, read as the reverse complement.
ATTTTTTAGTAAGTTGATAGAGCCTTGGTCGGGGCGATAAATAAATTCGATAATTTCCTTATTACTGCCCCGAGAGAGAGCCTCTACCTGAGCTTTGCGTCCGGGGGAGACAATAAGTACTTTGTAGGGAGCGATAAGCTCTCGAAACTGTTCTTCGGTTGGTGCCTGGATCGAAATTAAAGTCAAGCCTGGAATACCAGAGTCGTTAATGGATTTGCGCACACCTTCGGCAAATTCCTCGGAAAGGGTGATGAGTCCAATACGGTGTTCTTTCGGTAATCTGGCAATACGTACTATGGTATCCAGCAAAGGTTCCAAAGCAATACCCAAAATCTCTTTGCTAGGGTCTTGAATGATTGCCTTAACTTCGTTTAAATGATAAAAGGTAGTTATCACCAGTTCGGCACGGGTAATGGCGTTCATAGCTTTTTCCTGCCGGAATTCGAACTCCTGTAAAAGGAGAGGTTCGACGGTAACTCCTGAACCCAGCTCAATTTCGTGGGCAAAAAACTCGGTTTGCTCGCGATTGCATTCGATAAAGACTACATGAACATTGCGAAAGAGCCACTGCCTTTCTCTGATATGCCCGGTGACAATACTGGTAAACTCCTCCAGAGTATAACCTACCTCCGCGGCATGATCGATAGCCTGAGTGATATAGGTAATAAGCTGCTGTCGACGCTCGTCTCGGGGAAGGCGGACTTCCAAGTCCGCGACATAGGTGCCGTTACCCTGGCGGGAGTAGATTAATCCTTGAACTTCCAGCTCCTGGTATGCCAGAGAAACTGTATTGCGGCTAATGCTGAGAACTTGGGAAAGTACTCGCTCGGTGGCAAGTTTTTCTCTGACATTAAGGCGCCCGCTTAATATCATGCTTCGAAGCTGTTCTGCCAGCTGCATGTATAGCGGGATACCATTCTTTTTTTCCAGGATAATTGACGAGTAATCCATGACAGCCTCCATCCGGAATCGCCAACCGTTGCTTTCCTCAAAGGCACCTACATCAGTGCCAATTTAGGATGAGCACAAGAAAATGGCTGGCAATGGCTTAATACTCCTTAATACCTATTTCTTGAGTGAAGTTCCATTGAGCCAAGCTAAATACCTTCTTTTTGATGTGGATGAAAGCTGTCTCTTTTTGTCAACTGTTAAAATTGGTTCACATAATGGAGCCTTTTACTTAGGGCATGATTTGTTGGAAGACTCGTAGGAAGTTACCACCTAAAATTTTAACAATATCCTCGTCACTGTAGCCCCGTTGGACTAAGCCCTTGGTCATATTCCCCATCATGGAGACATCTTCCAACCCTGCCGGTGTGGAACCAATGCCGTCGAAATCAGAGCCAATCCCCACATGGTTCGGACCCACCAATTGGACGATATGGTCGATATGATTCAACATATGGTCTATGGTCTGGTTAGCAGGCGCTACGAAAGCAGGAGCGAAGTTCATACCCATAACGCCACCGTTTTTCGCCAGCGCCTTGATTTGCTCATCATCTAAGTTGCGCTGATGAGCATGCACTGCTTCAGCGTTAGAGTGGGAAGCGATAATTGGTGCTGAGCTTTCGGCAATAACATCCCAAAAACCAGGTTTGGTAAGATGGGAGACATCGACCACAATACCCAAGCGGTTCATTTCGTGGATAACTTTAACTCCAAAGTTAGTAAGTCCACCCTTGGCCCGAATCTCTCCCACACCATCGGCAATGTCGTTGCGTTGATTCCAGGTAAGACCTATCGCCCGGACTCCCAGCTTGTGGAGCATCCTGAGAACACCCAAGTCACCTTCGATAGCCTCGCCACCTTCCACGGAAATGATGGCAGCTATTTTACCGGCTTGGTGGATTTTGAGGATATCCTGGGCAGTGAAGGCGATGGCCATTTTGTCGGAGTTTAGTTCCGCCTGTTGGTAAATGGCGTCGATCATTTGCACGCAGCGGCGTAAAGAACGAGTAGGTTTGTAGGGGGGTTCAATGTAGCAAGCAAAAAGCTGGGCATTGACGCCACCTTTTTTCATGCGGGGTAGATCCAAGTGACCGTCAGGGCGTTCGTCGCCTAAACCAAAACTTCCACGTAGGACACCGATAATGGTGTCGCAATGGGTATCGATAACCAGAGATTCGTTGTGCAATTTTAAAGCACGCGCCTCTTGTTCCGGGGTAAGGTTGAGCATGAACTTTCCTCCTTTGTCTTTGACGGGTGGTTAGTTAGGTTCCAGGAGTAAATTACTCTCTGTAGCAGGGAATATCCTTCTTTTTTTATAGATACAAGCAAAGCAGCCTGTGTTTACCACAGGCTGCTTTGCAGCTGAAGACAAAGTCTTCACCCTCTCGCCTTCAGAGTGCGCTCTTCGGCGAATTAAGTAATGTTCTTGCAATTAAGTTTGCTTTTTGCCGGGTATGTGATG
>WREE01000219.1 GCA_009779515.1 Symbiobacteriaceae bacterium | reverse complement strand
GGAACTACGTTCCAGAGCCACGGTTCCCGTGGCGGAGTAGAAGCCCACATCAATAATGCCTTGGGTGAACGCAGTTCATGGGCTTCTACTCTGATAGATGGGGGCTACCCGCCCCCAAACCCCAGACTCCCACCCCACGCACATGTGCGCGGGGACCCCGGGTCCATTAGGAAAAGTTTGTTTGCCCTTACAGGAACTACGTTCCAGGACTACGCGGTCGCGTGTTTGGTCGTGTACACACATTCCAGCGGGACGATCACCATCATCCCCTACGATTTGTACAATCGATTGTGTACACACATTTCAGCGGGACGATTACCATCGTCCCCTACAAAATGACTGTTGCTACATTGAAACAACCCAATCGTCATGTAATCGTGACTCATTAGTTCCTGCACCATATTGGCGATGGATTTTCGTAGGAGCAGATGGCAATCTGCCCGTTGATGTGGAGTAGAAGCCTGCTTCTATCATACCATGGGTGAACGCAGTTCATGCGCGTCTGTTAACACCTCCCTCCTTGCTCTCCTTTTTAATCCGGTATGCCCCGTTAGTATAAGGTCAGCACTTGCCAGAAGTTCCTTTTTAGCTTCTAAACTGGCGATGGCCTGACGATGATCGCGGTTCATCAGCCACAGAAAGGGAAGTATTTCGCCGTTGCGCGTTAGACGCAAGGTATCTCCCGTGATCAAGAGAGTGGTATCGACTTGGTAAATCGCTGACCCGGTAGTGTGCCCGGGGGTAAGATGCAGCTGCATTCGTCGCTCCCCCACCTGTATAGTTTCGCCGTCCTGTAGCCTTTGATATGCCGCCAACTTGCTGTTATGTACCCAACCTCGCCGAGCTGTCTTCCCGTTAACCATCTGCTCTTCGGCGGCAGCAAGGTAAACTCTCCTTTGAGGGCAAGCGGTAATGCCCCCGGCGTGATCGTAATCGCTGTGAGTGAGTAAAATGTGGTTAACCTCTTCAGCGGCGATACCCAGCTGCTGCAGTCCGCGTCGCACCTGAACTGCGTTGGTTCCGGTATCGAAAAGAACCACCCCTGAGTTGGTGCAGAGAGCATAAAAGTTAACAAAGCCTGTACGGACGGCAAACAAACCTTCGTCTATCTCCCGCGTAGGCAAAGGGTTAAAGTTGCTGAGCAGATAAGCCAAAAAGACCAGGGCTAGAGCTGAAATAAAGTAGGACATAAAACCACTCCTGACTGTGCCAAAGCTGCACTTTAACTGTTCGGCTGGAATTTTTAGTTGATTTAGCCGCCATCGCCTATCAGGTTAACAGCAAAGTAGCAACTGCTATTTCCGGATGAACTCCTCCCACATAGCCAGATAGCCTTCCTTGGTCAGCTCGGCTTTGAACTCCTGTTTGACTTGCAATCCCAGGGTAGCTCCATCAGCCAGTAAGTCTACCACAGCCATGGCCAGAGCTTTGGAGGTTACAATATAAGCCAGTTCCTGGTCGACAATTTCGTAGCTTTCACTATGACCAATACCTTCCGCTCCGCCGATGTAGGGGTGCAGAGTGGGCATTAAATAAGATATATCACCGGCATCGGTGGAGCCACCTCCGGCATCATCACTCATCCGAACGCACTGAACGCCCAGAAGCGCCACCAAATTTTGATACATCAGGTCGTTTAGCTTTTCATCATTCAGACGTGGCAAATAGCCGGGTAGCTCGGTTATCTGGCATTCGGCGCCTACTGCCATAGCCCCTGACTCTAACGCACGGTTTACTTTCTTGGAAGCATCGAGAATAGCCTCCATCGTCGCACCCCGGACATAGGTCTCTAAACGAATATCTGCTGGTACCACGTTTACCAGGTCGCCGCCTTTGGTCATAATCGGATGAACCCTGATGTGATCTTTATCCTGGAAGGTTTCCCGCTGAGCGTGGATAGCCATCATCCCCAGCAAAGCAGCATTTAAGGCGTTGACACCCCGGTGAGGAGCTCCTCCGGCATGGGCTTCCTTACCCACATAGCGAATCAGCTTGCCGATAAACCCATTGGAGGCACCACCTACCTGAGCCTTGATGACCCTGCCATCCTCCTGGGTTGTCGTCGTGCCCAAATGATGCATGACCATCATGTCGATATCATCCATCTCTCCCAGCTTGACGAACTCCTGTTTCCCTCCCAAAAAAGATATTTTACTCTCGTTGCGTAAGCGGTTGCGATACTCAATCTCCACATACTCTTCGGCAGGAACCGCCATTAAAACCACATCACCACTGAGCTGCTCCATCGCTCCCGAGGTCACTAAACCATAAGCAACACCGATCATGGCGGCAATTTGCGCATTATGACCGCAGGAGTGAGCGGCTCCGGTGAGAGGGTGAGCTAAACGATGCCCCGGGGCGACTACCGCATCCAACTCCCCCATCACGGCAATTTTTAGCTTGCTCTCTTTACCCTTTAATGGTGCCACCACCCCGGTAATGGCCACCTGATCTCGGAAAGACAATCCCAGTTCCTGAAAAACAGCTTCCACCTTAGCTGCGGCATTAAACTCCTTGTAACCCACCTCCGGGTCGGCGAAGATCG
>WREE01000218.1 GCA_009779515.1 Symbiobacteriaceae bacterium | reverse complement strand
TTATTAGGGGTGAAGCAAATGACTTTGGAAGTACGCGTTGTCCTGTTAACCTTACTGGTGGTTAACATTGTTTCTTTCTTAATTATGGCTTACGATAAATATGCTGCCACCCATAAGATGAAACGCATTTCCGAAGCTCATCTTTTCTATTTTGCTCTGATGGGCGCCGCTACGGGAAGCTTCGTTGCTATGCATTTTTTACACCACAAAACCAAACACTCTCTCTTTGTGGTGGGTATGCCACTGCTGGTTATTATCCAGGGTTTGTTGGTGAACTGGTTTATGGTTTTCGCCGGGTCATTATAGATTTGTCTGTTTAAGGAGGAACTGTTTGTGTTGGAACAGTCACGTGCCCCTCTCTTCGATGCCTTACGTCGCTACGTATCCGAAGGGGTTATCCCTTTCCACGTGCCGGGACATAAGCAAGGTCGCGTAGGAGATGGGGCATTTAACGACTTTGTCGGTAACCCTGTCCTAAGTATCGATCTCACCTGTCTGGAGGAGTTAGATCACCTCTCGTCGCCCCGTTCGGTTATTTTGGAAGCTGAGCAGCTGGCTGCCGAGGCTTTTCATGCCGATCACGCCTTCTTTTTATGTAACGGCTCTAGCATTGCTATTCAAGCCATGATCTTGGCTTCGTGTTCCCCTGGAGATAAAATATTGGTGCCTCGTAATGCTCACAAATCGGTCATTGCCGGCATTATTTTAAGTGGCGCCGAACCTATTTATATACAACCGGTCATCAACGATTACCTGGGTATTGCCATGGGGATCACTACCGAAGGGGTAGCCGAGGCTATCACCAACCACCCCGACGCCGTAGCTTTATTTGTCATCAATCCAACGTATTACGGGGTTACTTCCGATTTGCAAAAAATCACCGACTTGGCGCACCACCACGGCCTTATGGTCTTAGTCGACGAAGCCCATGGCGGTCACTTTTACTTCCACGAAGAAATGCCCCTCACGGCTATGGCAGCGGGGGCAGATATGGCAGCGGTTTCTACCCATAAGCTAACCGGTTCATTAACCCAAACTGCTTTACTGCTCCTGAGAGAACACGAAAAGCTGGGGCGCGCTCGTTTGCGTACGGTTATTAATTTGCTGCAGACTACCAGCCCCTCCTATCTGCTGATGGCTTCCCAAGATACTGCCCGTAGAGAAATGGCCTTACATGGGCATACTCTGGTTACCAAAGCCTTGGAAGTGGCACGTTGGTTGCGCCAGGAGCTTAAAGAGGAGAATGGGTTATATATCTTTGGCGACGATATCAAAGGTAGTCCCGGCTGTTTCAACTACGACCCCACTAAGCTGGCGCTCTGTTGCCGCGCTTTAGGTATTTCCGGATATGAAGTAGATAAAATATTGCGCCAGGAGTGCCGTGTGCAAGTGGAACTCTCAGATTTTTACAATGCTTTGGCTATTGTCACTATCGGCGATGATATGCAGACTGCACACCAGCTCCGGGACGCTATGCGTTATTTGGTGCAAAATTACAATACTCGCACCCTGCATAATGTAGAAGGGAGTATGCCACCTATCCCTCAGCTGATAGTCTCCCCCCGCTTTGCTTATTACAGCGAAACTGTAGCTGTTCCTTTGGAAGAGGCTGAAGGGGAGATTAGCGCGGAGCTGGCTATGGCTTACCCTCCCGGGATACCGGTTATTTGCCCCGGGGAGCGTATTAGCTGGGATATTATTCGTTACATCCAAACTATGCGGGAAGCTAATCTAAATGTGCAAGGTACTGAAGACCCAGAAATTAATCAAATCAGGGTGTTGCGACGCAACCTCACCAGAGTTTACAGCAAAGAAAAATAGGTATTAACAATGCTGAAAGGATGTGGCACCATGCTCGTGCGAAACTGTGCAGGTGGGGTAGTCTTTCATGGAGATTCCGTTCTTATTCTCAGAAACGACAAAGCGGAGTGGGTTCTCCCCAAAGGAGTCATTCGCCCTGGCAGTGTTTCCCAAGAGACTGCTCTGTTTCGGGTAAAGCATGAGGCTGGGGTTGAAGCGGAAATTACCGATATTGTCGGGCAAACTAACTACGAATTTTTTTCGCAATCCAGGCAGCGACCGGTAAACAACCGTATTGTCTGGTATCTTATGGAAACAGACAGCGGTCAGGTAACCTCTAACAAAGATGAAGGTTTCGATAGCGGTGATTTCTACCCTATTGAGGAAGCCATAGAGTTAATAACCTACAGTCAGGATAAATCTCTAGTCTCTCTGGCATATAAAGCCCGTCAGGAGCTTAAAGCCTTAAAAGGATGAGGCTGAAGACCAAGTCTTCAGCCTCAGACTGTAGAAAAACCGGTTTCGGGTTCTTTATTTCCTACCTAACTTACCTTAAAGGGATAAAAGTAACCGCTTTTTAACGGGTATGTCGTCCCCAAGAACCAAGAACATGCACCCGGTTTTGCTTCGCATATAAAGGTCAACGGGATTCCAGAGTGATATAATGACCCTCACCGGTGAAATGCATCTTTCCCCCGCTGCTAACCCACTGACCTAAATCCAGGTAGGGAGGTTCATAGGGGGTAAAGGAGAGGCT
>WREE01000217.1 GCA_009779515.1 Symbiobacteriaceae bacterium | reverse complement strand
TTCTGGCGTACAAACTACAAGAATGCGGGAAGCATCTAGTGGTCATAGATCGCTGGTTCCCTTCCACGAAACGCTGTTCTCGTTGTGGCAGCGTCAAAGAGGAGATCGGTCTGAGCGAACGGATATACTCTTGCGAGCAATGTGGTTTCCAGGCAGACCGAGACCACAACGCGGCGGTCAATATACGTGATGAAGGCAGGAGAATCTTTTTGCTCACAGGATAGGGATACACAGATATAAACAGAACCGGGGGACGACCGGGGATAGCCTGTAGATACTGGCGTGGTTGCACGTCTTGAGCAGGAAGCTCCCGCTTCTGAATGAAGTGTAAGCGGGAGAGCGTCACTTGCCACCAAGGCGAACTAAAAGCTACTACTCACTACTCCAAGAGGAAAGGGGGCTAACCTTTGTCGGATTATCCCTTGCGTATTCAAAAGCTACAACCCCAGGATCCTTACCTGCAACCGTTGCTGGAGGAAGCCGCTCTGCTGCTTCCGGGTAACGAATTCGATAGAGTTAAGGGTAAAATGGCTCTGGAAGATATTATCCACAGCAGTCAGGGACTGGTTCTCCGTCGTCAGCAGGAAATCCTGGCTATGCTTCTTTATACCATAAAAGAAAGTACCTGTCGGGTTAGCTTTGCTTATGCCCAAAAAGAGGGAGATGCCCGGCTGCTCCTGTTTCATCTGCTCAAAGGGCTGGTTGCCTTAGCCGAGCTGGACGGAGAACTGAGTAATATTCGCTGCGATGTCGTCGCCTGGTTTCCCGACAGTCTGGAACAGGCTTTGCAGCTTAACAATTTTACCCGGATAGAGAGAAAAACTATGCGTCGCGTTGCCGCCTACCCTACTAACGCGCCACCGTTTCCCCCAGCTTTTCGCCAAATCCCTTGGGATACCTGGCTCACTACTCCGGCGTCTCAGATTCTGCATCTAGCCTTTGGTGCCGGCTTTGAAGGCTCCTGGGATCGTTCTCTCACCGAAATGAGCGGCTGCAAGCAGTTCCTTTCCGATTGTTATACGGGACGCTATGGCACCTTTGATCCTGCCATCTCCTTTGCTTTGCAATACGAGAATATGTGGGCGGGTATTGCCCTGGCTTCCTGGAGCAACGGCGGTGAAGGGTTTATTCCCGCCTTCGGTCTACTACCCCAATATACCGGCAAAGGGATTGGCAGCATCATGCTCCACCACTTGCTCCTCCACTTTGGGCGAAGTCACTTTCCCCCTCCTGCCATCGAGTTAGCCGTGAGTAAAGATAACAAACCGGCAGTAGCCCTTTACGAAAAGTTCGGCTTTAGCGAACGCAGCCGCTTTTACGTCTATTATAGAGATATTAAGCAACTCTCTGCATCCTAAGGATGCTAAATATTAAGCCCCAAAATGGAAACCACACAGACAAAGTAGATAGTGAGACCAATGATATCTAAAGTCGTGGTCGCCAGAGGACCGCTGGTAACTGCGGGATCTACCTTGTAACGGAAAGAGAGAAGGGGCAACACAGTTCCCAAGACTGCAGAAATTACCAGAGATATCGCCATGGAGAGACCGATCGCCAACCCCAGGCGCATACTCTCCCCCCAGATAATAAATGCCGAAAGCGCCAGGACGATGCCACAAACCAGCCCCATGGATGCGCCAATAAAAGCTTCCCGCACAGCCAAACGCAAAATCCGGCTGCCGTCTAAGTCCCCGGTGGCTAAGCCGCGCACGGTAATCGCCACCGATTGGGTCGCTACGTTGCCGGCGGTATCCATTTGAATGGGAATAAAAAAGGAGAGAGAGACCACTACCATCAGGGCATCGGTAAATTGGCTGATCACCTGACCGGAAAGTATACCGCCGATAATACAAATCAAGAGCCAGGGCAGGCGACGTTTAGCCCTAAGCCAGGGAGTAAGATGCCACTCAATATCTTCATCGCTGGCTTGGACGCCCACGAAGGAAAAAACCTCCTCGGTCGCTTCGCCGCTGATAATATCGGCAATGCTGTCGTAGGTGACAATCCCTCGCAGAACGCTGTTATTATCCACCACAGGAATTGCCAGCAAGTCGTAGTGGGTAAGTATCTCCACCACTTCCGCCTGAGGGCTGTTCAGACGAGCTTTGAGTATTTCCGTTGTAGCAATATCCATCAGTTGTTGTTCCGGGCTGGCGATAACCAACTGGCGTAAAGAGACTACCCCTGCCAGCCGTCCATCTTCCATAACAACATAAATATAGTAAATCATTTCGGTGTTGTCCACTTCACCGGGGAGACGGTCTAACACCTCTCCTACGGTCATCTCCCGAGGGTAGGCCACAAACTCGGTAATCATCAAACCCCCGGCGCTGTCCGAGGGATAGGTTAGTAACTCTTGCATCTCTCTGGCGTCAGCGGCATCCATCTCGCTGATAAACTGCTTTTTCTTTTCGCTGCCCAAGCCTGCTAAAAAGTCGGCAATTTCGTCGCTGGCCATCATGGAAATCAGCCGCTGTCGCTGCTCCACATCAACGGCGTTTAAAATATCGAGCTTCATTTTATCGGGTAAGTCGTCGAGAATATCTCCCGCTCGCATAGGTCCCAGTAAATAGAGTAAGCGCAGTTGGAGCTGTAAAGG
>WREE01000216.1 GCA_009779515.1 Symbiobacteriaceae bacterium | reverse complement strand
GGAATGGGGTTAGCCATGGCGAACACTATAGCTTGGCTGTTCATCACCCCTATATGCCCGCGGTCGGCGATACTAGCCCCTGATAATCCGATAAAAACATCGGCGCCTCGCAGGGCTTCTTTTAAATCACCATGGCGACAAGCACTGTTGGTAAGCTGAGCCATCTCCTTCTTAGCCGGATTACCCTGGGGTAAGTCACGGGAGATGATACCTTGTCTGTCCACCATAAGAATTTCTTTAACCCCAGCTCCTAGCAGCAGCTTTGCCGTGGCGCAACCGGCAGCTCCCACCCCACTGATGACAATTGTGCAATCAGCAAGCTTCTTGGCTACTACCTTCACGGCGTTTAAGAGAGCTGCCAAGACGACCACGGCCGTGCCATGCTGATCGTCATGGAAAACCGGAATATCTAAGAGTTCGATCAACCGGCTCTCAATCTCAAAGCAGCGAGGAGCGGCAATATCTTCCAGGTTGATGCCACCAAAGGTAGGCGCTACGGCACAAACGGCAGCAATAATTTCCTCGGTATCCTGGGTAGCCAACACCAGAGGCACGGCGTCCACATTGGCGAACTGCTTGAAGAGAATAGACTTACCTTCCATGACCGGGAGAGCAGCCAGAGCGCCAATATTGCCCAAGCCTAGGACAGCGGAGCCATCGGAAACCACCGCTACCAAGTTGCTTTTAGCAGTATAAGTGTAAGCCAAAGCCGGGTTCTCGTGAATCTCTTTACAAGGCTCAGCTACCCCTGGGGTGTAAGCCAAATTCAAGTCATCCCGGTTATTCACCGGAACCTTACTGACAACGGCAATCTTACCTTTAGCCGAGGCATGAAGTTCCAGAGCAGCATCTCGTAGAGACATGCAGATCATCCTTTCGTGAGTTTAATATGGTCATTATACCATTTGCAGGGAAAAATACCAGTGTCAGATTAGCAACCAGGCAAGCAAATTATGGAAAAGGAAGGCGCTTAAGATGACCCAAGTTAGCAAACTACGTGTGGTGGAAATTAACAATGCTTCCGGTGCCTACCTGGGCAACACCCCTGAGAACCGGGGGACTCTGGTGCGTAGCAGCTCGGCCTTAGTTGGGCACCCCCGGGAACTGGATGACTACCACTTATGCGGACTCTATAGTAAAGCGGGAGTGCCTCATCATATTGTCCCTATCACCCTGGAAGATCCCCTACCTCCGGCAACTGTACCTTATGTGCGCCAATCCCAGCTTATCTCCCAGGCGGTCTGTAGTGGTTTAAAAAAACAGGAAGCGGTGCTAGTCATCGGCGGCACTTGTGTCTCGGCGCCAGGGACGGCGGGAGGCATGCGTCTGGCCTTTGGAGAAGATGCCAAACTGGGGATTATTTGGCTGGATGCTCACGGTGATATGAATATCCCGGAAACCTCTCCTTCGGGGATGCTGGGAGGTATGCCCTTTGCCACGATCATGGGGCTCTGCTTGGAAGATTGGCGTCACAGTTGTGGTTTAATCCCTCCTATTGCTCCCAGCGAGGCGATTCTCAGTGATGCTCGTTCCTTCGATCCTCCCGAAGCGGAGAATTTAGCCAAGATCGATTTGCAGGTTATTAAGACTAAAGAGTTTGCCAACACCACCTTTTGGCAACAGCAAGTGCAGCAGTTGGCAGATAGAGTAGATGCTCTTTATTTGCATATCGATGCCGATATTGTCGATGCGCAATATTTGCCTTCGGTTAACACGCCTGAGCCGGATGGTCCCGATATTTGGCTCCTCATGGAAAATATCCAAAGCGTGATGGCTACCGGCAAGGTGGCTTTGGTTAATGTAGCCTCGGTCTTTTTTGACCGGGAGAGCGCCAGGAAAGAGAAGCATCGTGGCACGGAAACGGCCATTCTCAGCGGTATCCGCATGATAGGCACGATCTTGGAGAATTGGCAACAGCAAACCACACCTTCTTAACGCCTCAGATTACCCTTTGCGGCGGCTACGTAGCGGCGGCACTCTGCCGCCATGCTCCGGTATATGTAGCGGCGGCACCCTGCCGCCATGCTCCGGCATATGTAGCGGCGGCACCCTGCCGCCATGTTCCAAGTTGCGGTGGCGGCAAAGTGCCGCCTCAACAAATTTTATGCTTGACAACCCTTGTGCTCCTGCCTATACTATATGTCAATAGCAAGGAGACGCAGAGTAGGTTTGGCAACTTGGCGCTGCAGCGAAACGGGGATGGTGAGAGCCCGTAGCGGCAAAGCTAAACTGAAGATCAGCGTGGAGCTGCCGCTGACGAACAAGCCTTAGGCTTAAGTAATAGCGGTCGGTAGGCACCGTTAACTGCCTTAGGCGTGTTGGCGCTGAAGTTATAAAAATGGGTGGTACCGCGAGGCATATCCTCGCCCCTTCGTAGGAAGGGGCGAGCTTTTTTCTTGCTAAAACATTAAAAGGAGTGATAATTGTGCCTGAAGACAAGCAGTATGCGGCTACTTTGAACTTGCCCCGCACCGATTTTCCTATGCGGGGTAACCTTCCCCAGTGGGAACCGCAACAGTTGGCAGCCTGGGAAGAGATGAACCTCTACCGCCAGCTGCTGGAGAAAAACCGTGACAAACCCCCTTTCCTCCTCCACGATGGTCCCCCCTACGCTAATGGCGATATCCAT
>WREE01000215.1 GCA_009779515.1 Symbiobacteriaceae bacterium | reverse complement strand
GTTATATAATATTGATTTTATTGAACTGTCATGAAAGTCATATTGTGACAAAAGATCATCGATGTTCATTTTTTCACCTCTTTGGAATAATGTGGGATCTTCTAGAGCCATATGCTACAGGGTTTCCTTCTGCGTCCAGATAGTAATCCCTTCTACCAGTGGCGTTGGGATTGATAACATGATAGTGATCGATACCTCTGTATCCTGGCAGTACGTTAAGATCCGTAAGACACTACCGTTAGTGTCCTACGGATCTTGGCTTTTCTGGTGTTACATCCTTGAGTTACATCTGCTAATAAACCTGCAACCAATCGGAGAATAAAAAGTCGAGACGTCCAATAAGTAGAGAAACCCTGGTGGCAACACCATTGGCAAACCCAGCGCCAAATGCTACCATGATGAGGAGACGACTGAATTGAAGCATCCGCTCGGATCTTCCTTGTAGGCCATTAATAGAGAAAAGAAAATAGGTCATAACTAGGAGCACCGACGCCATAAAAACTATATTGTTAAAACTACCCCATACATCAATTGTTTCGTTCACGACCACTATTACAGGCATAATTGTCTGACGAACTTGTGTTAGAAGGGGAACAGCGGTGCGTAGGGTTAGCGCATAGCCAGCATAATAGCCAACCCACAAAGTAGTGGGATAGCGTGCTAGCCAAGGGGCTGTTTTAAAAGGCTGGAAATAGATCATGCAGCCAAGAAGAATCGGTATTATTTCCCAGTACTGACCGTTTTGGATCATTTGGACTTGGATTCCAGGCAAAACCGTGTTGGCAAAAGTGGTTACTAGGGTATGAGCAGCAGAAACCCCTACATAGAGATACTCACAGAAACGGTAGATGGGGTTTTCCTGGTACAGCAAGGAATAAATTCCAAGGGTAAGAAAGGCTCCAATCCACACTTTTAATGGATCCAGCATATCCACTAGGGCACTAGGATAGCTAAACATGCTTACTCCCCCCTCGATATGGTATCTCTGCGTTTCGTCTGGAAGTAACTGAGATTGCCTAAAGCAAGGAAAAATATGACCCCTAAATGCCCCAATCCTTGAGCATCCATGCCGGAGATCCCTTTGTAGGGCTTTTTAATAAGAGCTTCAAACTGCGCCGCTCCGTTGAGACCACCTATCATACCCTGGGTTAGACCAGCTTGAAGGTTGTACCCCCCAATGGTAATCTGGTTGGAGGAAGGGCAGTCGATAATGGTTGATACAGCTCCTGTAGCCCGCCACGCCGAGATGTATGCCTCCGTACCTGGTGAACCTGGATTGAGAATTACCACATAGTCCAAATCGGAAACTTTCGTAATGCCCTGCATAATGGGCATTGAAGAAAGAACCTTGCCCGACATATCTCTATCCGAAAAAGCTGAAATAAAATCGTGGCGAGCTTGTTCCAAGATGGCTTGCATCGAGCCTCTGGCGCGGTAACCAATATTCACGAAGTCTTCACCATATATCGCTCCCGACTCCGCCAAAAGAGCTTCCATCCATATAGACACCAAAGTGGGACCATCTTCCCAAAACCCAGCCAGTATAACCTTATGGTTCAAAGATAACGTGTAACGCATGATCGCCACAAACATCGGGCGCATTTCCGGTGCGTTAGTGGCACCTAGCTCGCACCCCATATAGAGGGTAGACCCGGCAGGAAAGCTACCTATTATTTCGTAGGCGCTACGCACACTATCTGATATGGGAAGCGGCAAACCGATAGGAAAGATAAGAGGATAACCAACAAGTATGGTAAATATCAAATAAATGATACGGTGATCCAACTTGCCCAGTTTATGCCATATAGATTGCTGTTCCATGTAACCCCCCCCTATCCATCGCCACCGCTAAGGTGACCCCGTTCGAGACCTACCAAGTTACGCATACTCTGGGATAAAGAGCCTAAAACCGTTCCGATAGTCATGGCGCGGACAGCAGAGTCATTTATAGTTGTCATAATCCAATCAGATACTTTCGGAAACCCTTCCCAAATAAAAGCACCAACTGGTACTGAACCTAGCATAACAATACATGCCGATATCAAGAGGAAAGCTGCTTCTAAGCTCCTAGCTCGAAAAGAGCGGTAGCAGGCTGACACCATATAATAGGCGTTGAGCGAATAAACGGTGGCACTGAGGTTTTGCACTGTAGAACTATAAAAAAAGGTATAGAAAGGATTGGTAGTGTTACCTTTGAGTAAAAAGCCGTGTAAAGCCATAAAAAAGAAGGCAATTACGAGTACATAGCTAAATTTCCAATTTTGGCGTTTTTGGCTAATATTGCGCACATGCAAGCGAATTAAGTTTAGCGCCCCAATGCCACTAGCCCATGCTATGGATACCACAACGGTACGCATCAAGTATCGTTGGGCAAAATTGTTGACAAATGTAATGTTGAAATAGGAATCCAGGAGCATAACCATACCGGCACAAAAAGCGATGATAAGAGGCAAGGTTCTTCTCATCAACATCACCTTCCTAATATAAAGTCAGTAAATCACTGACTAGGTTACTGCCGAAAGCCCTGAGTACTATACCCACAAAAATAATAACAACAAGCACCAATTTGTACCTGTCTTGGGCTGCTATCATGCTAACACGTACTCGGTCTTTCGAGAGATATGCCGAAGCAACGTATAGCTCCTCTAACATTAAGGTGTAATCACAAGCAGCTATGAGAAAAGGCGTTTGGTTGGTAGTGGTGTTCCCGGCTATTTGAATAGCTCCAATTATGTTTCC
>WREE01000214.1 GCA_009779515.1 Symbiobacteriaceae bacterium | reverse complement strand
TTAGCTCCAGGCTACCTACCAGTTACCGACCCTTCCTGCGGCTTGGTTACCGGGATAGAAGCTGTCACGAAAACTTTTGTGGCTTACCTGGATCATCACCCGATCTTTTTCCACCCAGACAACGCCTTCGCCGGTTGTTGGATCGGTAACATACCCGGTATCGGTGACCCTTGGCGTCCGGAGCATCGCAACTATGAGCATGAACAAATGCTTCCTATATACAACATAACCACCCGAGGAATTTATGCCATGAACCACTGCGCTCCCGATTTACGTATTGGCTTGGAGCTGGGTTGGGGTGGTTTACTGGCGAAAATTCACCGCTTTCGGGAGCTTAATAACCCTAAAGACCCCAGCTTTTACGAAGGACATGCCCGGCTAATCGAGGGGGTGCAACGCTTTATAGCACGTCATGTGGCAGCACTGCGAGAAGCTGCTGCATCCGCGGAAGCTTCTCAGGCACCAGAGCTAGCACGCCTTTACACCGATCTGGCCGAATGCAACGCTCACCTGATAGCCGGAGCTCCCCGTACCATGAGGGAGGTGTTGCAGTGGCTTGTTTATTGGCAAGATATTGACCGTATGTATTTCAACGGAGGAGCAGGGCAGGAGCTAGATACCTTGTTGCAACCTTATTACGAAGCAGATTTAGCATCCGGCGCTTTAAGCGGAGATGAAGAAGCCATTTGGCTGATTGCCTCCCTGTTCTTTAACGACCCCCATTACCACATGATTGGTGGACAAGACCCTCTCACCGGAGAAGATGTCACTTCTCCCCTTTCCTTCCTGATCCTGGAAGCGCAGCATCGTCTCAATATTCCTAATAATCTGAGTATCCGAGTTCACGAAAAGAGCAACGAGGAGCTTTTTACACGGGCTGTACAGTATCTCTTTGCCGATGGTAGCGGGGTATGCTACTCGCTCTCTCACGGCTTGGATAGAGGCTATATGCGGAATGGTCGTCCGTTACCTCTGGCTCGTATGCGTGCTAAGGTAGGATGCAACTGGACTGCTCTTCCTGGTATCGAGTACTGTCTGCAGGATGTTACCCGTATTTGCCTAGCGCAACCTCTCCTCCTGGCTCTTGAGGATATGCTCAGCGGCTCTGAACCTTTCGCCATGGAGCTGTTGCTGCAGTTATACGAGGGGCATTTGGCGAAAGCGGTACAGCTTATTAAAGATGGTTTCGACTGGCATTACACCTATAAATGGCAGAACAAACCAGAGGTGGTCTTGAATATTGTTTCCCATGGAGCTATCGAGCGAGGCTTAGATATATCCCACGGCGGCGTAGACATTATCAACTTCGCTTGCGATGCCATTGCTCTAGCCACCACCGCTAACTCCTTGGCTGCCATAGAACAGCGGGTAGTACGTGAAAAGCGTCTTTCTTGGGAGCGTTTGGGTGAGCTACTGCGCACCAACTACGCCGATGCAGAGCGGGAGCGCCTCATGCTTAAGAGCATACCCCAGTATGGTGCCGGGGGGACTCTTGCCGATAGCTATGCTCTTTACCTGGCTGAGCTATATACCGCCTTGATGCGCGACACCCCCACCTCACTGGGTTTTATAGTCTTACCTGGTATCTTTTCCCATGGACAAGTCTATGCTCATGGCAAAAACTTGGGTGCCACCCCCAACGGTCGCTGGAAGGGTGCCGAAATATCTCACAGCGCCGACCCTGACCCTGGCTTCCTACCTGGTGGCAACACAGCTCCTACCGCTAAAGCTAATGCGGTAGCCTCGGTGCAAAGTAACTGGGGTAACTCTACCCCCTTGCAGCTAGATATCGACGCTGGATTAGCTCAGGAGTCAGGGGGAGTAGAGCTCATAAAAGCGCTTATTCGCACCCACAACCATATGGGAGGTACATTAATTAACATAAATGTTATTTCGAAAGAAACCATCCTAGCAGCTCATGCTAACCCCGATGCTTTTCCGGACTTGGTTGTCCGGGTTACCGGCTATAGCGCCTTTTTCAAGTCCCTCTCTCCCGAGTATCGTCAGCAAGTGGTCGATCGTTGGCTGGGAACTTCCTGACAGCCAAAACCGCCTAGGTTACATGAGCTGTAACCTAGGCGGTACTAATGTTTAATGTGGTGCCACAGGCCAGAGTCGAACTGGCGACACGCGGATTTTCAGTCCGCTGCTCTACCAACTGAGCTACCGTGGCAATAAAAATGGCGGAGCTGAAGGGATTTGAACCCTCGGTCTCCTGCGTGACAGGCAGGCATGTTAGACCCCTACACTACAGCTCCGCAAATATTTTATGGCGAATTGGATGATAACATATAGTGGCAGTAACGTCAATACCTTGCAAAAAAAAAGATCAAAGAGCTTAAGCTTTACACTTACTCCCTCTAGCATGTCATCCTACGGCATCTGGGCTTGGGGTGTGAACAATAGCCAGAATAAAGAAAAACTGTAAATCAAGTTCAATACCGCTTGACAAAGCTTTTTTAACCGGTTATACTGTCGAAGGAGTTCAGAAAAATCGGAGGAACCTGGAGAGAGGTCGAGAGCCGGCTGCCAGCTGTAATATAATATATGCGGAAATAGCTCAATGGTAGAGCACCACCTTGCCAAGGTGGGGGTTGCGGGTTCGAGTCCCGTTTTCCGCTCCATCTCCTTTTAAATGCGGCGGCATAGCCAAGTGGTAAGGCAGAGGTCTGCAAAATCTCCACCCCCAGTTCAAATCTGGGTGCCGCCTCCACTGGTTGTTATGCAGCTCCATGCGGAAATAGCTCAATGGTAGAGCACCACCTTGCCAAGGTGGGGGTTGCGGGTTCGAGTCCCGTTTTCCGCTCC
>WREE01000213.1 GCA_009779515.1 Symbiobacteriaceae bacterium | reverse complement strand
TAGAAGCCCGTTTCTATCATGCCATGGGTGAACGCAGTTCATGGGCTTCTACTTTCGCAGTTCAAAGCGTTTGATGTTGCTGCCGTTGCCTTTGATATCGTAGTGCAGAGTGTAGCCTGCCAGAGCGTGTCCTGAAGGGAAAGTATAGGAGCCGTCAACGTTGGCATTATTAGCCGAAAGGGTAATTTGGTAAGTGTGGCTGCTGCTACTACCGTGAGTATTGGTTAACGTAGCTTCAAAGCTGAGCTGCCACTGGCGGCTGTTCTTGGAAGTCTCGCTGATACTAATAAACCTGGCCGTGGTGCCTGAAGATGGAGGGGTAGTAGGTTGGGATAGACTAGCATACTTGGTGTAGTCACTCCGATAGCAGTCTTGACATAATGTGCAAGTAAAGGTGGTGTAGCCGTCAGATAAAGGGGTAGCAGGAGTAATGACCGCAGCGTACTTGTGACCCAGAGCCCGAACACTCTTAGTGGTACTAACCGCACCACAGAGGAATTTGCATCTATACTCTTCCAGTCCGGGAGCAGTGCAAGTAGGTGCTTTGGAGATGACCCACTCCCAGCTATGGTCGATAGGTGCTGTAGCTCTGGTAGAACGGGTCGTGCCGCAGCCGTTCTGACAACGTTCGACTTCGCTCCCTCCCTGGGTGCAGGTAGCAGCTCGCAGGACTTGCCAGGTATAGCTATGGGCTAGAGTAGGGGTAGTCCTGGTTAGACCCACCTCACCACAGTTGAAGCGACAGCGTTCTTGTTCGCTCCCTCGGGTAGTGCAGGTAGCAGCTGTTATGGTCACCCAGCGCATTTCGTGGTTTAAAGCGGGAATGACCCTGGTGTCACCTAGAGTGCGGCAGTAAGTGCAGCGTGCCTGCTCGCGACCACGAGAATGGCAAGTAGCAGGAGTGGTGGTGAACCATTCCCAGTTATGACCTAGAGGTGCGGTCTCCTTAGTCATGGTTGCACCACAGATACGGCAGAGGTAACTTATCTCTCCCTGGGTAGTGCAAGTGGCAGCGGTGATCCCACGCAGCCAGTTATGAGCTAAAGCAGGAGTAAAATCATCCCGCTTGCTTTCGTGGCAAATGCTGCAGCTATAGCTGGTGTAACCTCCCAGTGAGCAGGTAGGCCGGGTGGTTTCCCCTTTTACCCAGTTGTACCCGTGCTTGGCACAATAATCCAGGGTGTTGAGGCGTAGGATTAAAGTATCGATGGCTGCCAAAAAATCTTCATGTCTTTTTAGCTCTGCCACAGTTCTTAGCGCACTTAACCTGTTAGCATAGCTTTCCCGGTTCGCGTAGAGAATGCTATCGATAACTGGTTCCAAGTGGTTTATTATTTCTCTTAAGGTCATGGTGGTGGTAAGAGAAGCACCAAATATACTGTTCAACTCTCGAACTAAAACCACCTTAGCAGCGCCTTTAACTCTCTCCAACTCCCTTTGGATTTTTGCCTTGGCTTCAGCAATTCTCGCTTCCACCAGAGTTTGTAGTTGCCCTTGGTATTTTAGGTAGTATTCATGGGCGGTTTCGTTGATAGCTTGGTAAATAGCTTTGAGTAAGCTTTCCGGGGAGAAAAGCTCAGTTAGGTTAATTTGGGCAATATCGACATAATCTTCGATATTACCCACTGTTATACCCAACAGGCTCATAACGCTTGACACTAAAACGCTGTTACCCAGGCTGCTGGTGGAGAGCCCAAGCTTGGCGGCATTGATAATGGCAATGATGTTTTCATTCCAAGTTTCGTTTGCTGCATGCCACGGTCCCGTCTGACCTAGCCAAGGTGAGGAGCCGCTTTTAGGGTTACCATCGTTCCAAATTTCCCCAGCGAGCTGTTGCAAGACACTTTCGGATAACCCTTCCAGGATAGCACTGATGGCAACCCCTTCCAACAGGTTATCGATGGTGCGGTCAACCACCGTGGCAACGAACTCACTGGTTAATATGCGGTTTAAGGTGTCGTTGCTGAGCACTTCTCCGATAATAGCTTCTAGATCGAGGGTATCTGGTAGATGCAGTGCCAAGTTGTTATCCAGGGTACGACGAATTAGCTCTTCCAGGGAGCCAGCAAGTAGCTCTTTAACTGTACCTGCTTCCAGCAGGTGGTTAATCCTATCTTTGACCAACTCTTTGATCTTCTCACGGGAAACAAGGCTGTTAACCATGGAAGTAACAGCGGTGGTTTGGCGCTTAATAATGGAAACTAATTGGGAATAGTACTCATCTTGCCGTTCTTGGCTCATGGAGCTGGGAAGAGCCGCCCAGGCGGGAACACTAAAGGAACACACAAGCAAAAAAACCATAAAATAAAAGCCGAAGCTCCTTTTCATTGAACTTACCTCCGTATTTTGGGCTGGGAAATAAAAGACCAAAGCTTTTACGAAATTGCCTTCCCTTAAAACAAACACGCCTAGTATCGCCACTCATCCAAATTTCACATATACCACCTCATAGAATTACCCTAAAGGTCTATGACTAAGTGCCTTAATAAAAATAATCTTCGGGTTTCAAGCAGGTTTTTTTTGCCCAGGGTAAAAGTATATATCATTAGATAAAGAAGGGGAGTTTACTTATGCCCAGAAAAGAAGTCATTGCTCCTGGTGCCACAGCTATCGGTCCCTACGCACATGCTATTGATAGTGGCGAGCTGCTCTTTCTCTCGGGACAAACCCCTATAGACCCTACTACCGGAGCTTTAGTTTCCGGTGGTGTAGCGGAGCAAACGGCGCAGTGCTTTGCCAACCTCTTCGCGGTGCTACAGCATGCCGGCTTAACTTCCGATGATGTCCAAAAGGTTAATGTCTATCTTACCGACATGGAAAACTTT
>WREE01000212.1 GCA_009779515.1 Symbiobacteriaceae bacterium | reverse complement strand
GCTGTGGCTGTCTGGTTTAACCAAGCTTTTCGTAAAAACCAGTTTTCACCCGACCATCTTATTTGGTTGTATGCCAAATATGAACCATATTTAACGAGTCGTCGTCTGATAGTACGAGAATGTGGCAGGGGTAGAGTGCCTCCCAGTAGCCTAATACCCCACTATATCGTACCCTCGGCCTTGTCACAGTTACAATATTTACAGGTAGTACGCCAGGGGATTGCCACTCTACGCCAGAGTGATGCTTTCGATCCCTGGCCGGAAGAGCTGCTCACCAAGTGGAATCTCCTCCCCCTGGGGGAGGCTCTAGCTCAGCTCCATGAACCGAGTAATGCCGCGCAGTTGGAAGCTGCTCGGCAGCGGCTATCTTTCGACCAGACAGTATGCGAACGGGCCTCCGGGCTACTGCAGCGTAACTCTCATCCCGGCACCCCTTTGAGGGGAACTGCTGTTTTGGAGGCAGCCTGGCGTGACGCTCTACCCTACACCTTGACTACAGACCAGGAGCGTTGTATTCAGGAAATCCTCAGGGAAATGGCGGGAACAGTAGCCATGCGCCGTTTGCTGCAGGGTGAGGTGGGCTCGGGAAAAACCGTAGTCGCAGTGGCTGCATGCTTAAGGACTATAGCCTCAGGGAAGCAGGCGGCGCTGCTGGCACCTACCGAAGTTTTGGCACGGCAACACTATCAGACCTTGAGCAAGATGCTGCCTGCCTGGTGCCCGGTACACTTAATTGTTGGTGGCAGCTCCTATGATGCTGACGATATGGCTGCTACCCAAACTCCCGGGCTATGGGTGGGAACTCATGCTCTTCTACAGGAAAAGCGTAACTTACCGCAGTTGGCTCTATTGGTGGTTGACGAGCAGCACCGCTTTGGGGTGTCCCAGCGGGAGCAGCTGCTCCAAGGGCGCCAACCAACCCCCCACCTCCTCTGCCTTTCAGCCACCCCTATCCCACGCTCTTTGGCTCTAACCTTATACGGTGATCTTTCCCTTTCCACTTTAGCGCAGCTTCCTTCCGGAAGAAAGCCGGTGCGTACCATCTGGTTGCAACAGCCAGAGCGTCTGGAAGCTTTTTTCTCCTTTTGTCACCAAGAGTTTAGTAATGGGCATAAATTATATTGGGTTTGTCCCGCTATTGATGCTGACCCGGAGTTAGGGCTAGCTACCGTGCAGGAACGAGCGCCTGTCCTTAACCATATCTGGCAAGATTACCAAGTGCTTATTTTACATGGTAAACAACCCGATAACGAACGTCAGCGGGTATTGCAGGAGTTTCTTTACGGAGCGGGGGAGATCCTTTTAGGAACCACGGTAGTGGAAGTAGGGTTAGATCAACCCCTGGCCACAGTGATGGTTATCGAGAATGCTCCTCGTTTTGGCTTGGCACAGCTTCATCAGTTGCGGGGACGGGTGGGGCGCTCCCATCGCTCCTCTTACTGTGTGTTGCTGGGAGGGACTTTGGAACAGCTCCAGCAAGGGGAAGAGCCGATTTTAGGAGAAGCAGCTGTAGCCCGTTTGCGAGCTTTATGTGATAGCAATGATGGTTTTGAGTTAGCTCGTTTGGACTTGGAACTGCGAGGTCCCGGAGAAGTCTTTGGCATAGCACAAAGCGGGTTTACCGCTAGCTTTGCTCTTAGTTGGCCTCTTGGTGATGTTCACCGGGAGTATATTGAAGAATACCTGGGTATCTTAACTCCGGAAGAGCTAGCCAAGTATCGCGCTCTGCTGAGTTACACCAATTTTAACCAAGGAGGTGCTTAGGGATGAGGGTTATCGCCGGAGCATGCAAAGGACGGAAATTACTAGCAGCACCGGGGCTACACACCAGACCTACTTCCGATATTCTCAAAGGGGTCATTTTTAATATACTAGGTTGGCGCGTGGTAGCAAGCCAGGTGGTCGATATCTGCGCCGGTGGTGGTTCCTTAGGCATTGAAGCCTTATCCCGGGGCGCCTCTCAGGCAACTTTTTTCGAAGATGACCCTTTAGCTCTAAAAGTTCTTCACCGGAATCTGGAGCTTTGCTCTCTGGAAGCAGTAAGCACCGTTATTCCAGGTGATGCTCGGGAGAGCTTACTTTGGTGGCAGAGTCCCACCCCTTGCAATTTGGTGCTATTAGATCCTCCTTACAGTGGGGAATTAGTTAACCCTCTGCTGGAGATACTCGGCTCAGCCTCTTGGCTGGCACCCGAGGCTATCGTTATCCTGGAACACCACCGCAAAATAGCTCCACCTGTCCAGGTGGGTTTCTTGGAACAGTACCGACAAAGTGGACACGGGCAAAGTATGCTATCATTTTATTCACATTTATAGAACTCGGCGCTCTGGGAGCTTTATAGCTCCCCATAAATCATCGAGGTGAGATATTAGTGCGTTTTTTGGCACGCCGGCGTGAGACCCTCAAATATATGGCTCTTTTTACCGTTTTCTTTTTGGTTATCTCCTGGCCTTTAGACTTTATCATCTTTCGCCCCGGCAAGGCTTATCTCCTGAGGGATATGGTGACTGTTCCCGACAGTACTACCAGCACCGGCAGCTTCATGATGACAGTAGTGTTAAGTCAGCAAGCTACCTTGCCTTTACTCATAAGGGGGTGGCTCTCTCCTTCCTGGGATATCTATCCCCGCCTGGAGATCATGCCCCAGGATGTTAACCGGGAGGAGTATCATGAGTTGATGTTGCTGAGTATGCAGTCCAGCCAAAAAATTGCTACCGGGTTGGCGCTCCGAGAACTGGGCTATGCTGTTCCCGAAACCGGTAAGGGGGTTCTCGTTCACACTGTCACCCCCGGCAGCCTAGCTCTCGGTTTGTTACAAAGCGGAGATATTCTCACTGCTTTAAATGGTGAAGTTTTAGCCCT
>WREE01000211.1 GCA_009779515.1 Symbiobacteriaceae bacterium | reverse complement strand
CCCCTACAAAAATCCATCGCCAATATGGTGCAGGAACTAATAAGTCACGGTTACACAACGATTGGGTTGTTTCAATGTAGCAGCAGTCATTTTGTAGGGGACGATGGTAATCGTCCCGCTGGAGTGTGTGTACACGATCAAACACACGACCGCGTGGCTCTGGAACGTAGTTCTAGAAAGTGCAAACAAGCTTTATCTACTGGACCCGGGGTCCCCGCGCACTAGTGTGTGGGGTGGGAATCTGGGGTTTGGGGGTTTCTATTTAAACTGGTAATCCTTCTTAAGCCTTTCGACAAGTTCGTAGGCGATAGGGCAGACTTCAGCGATGGACATAAGGCTATGGAGGTGGAAAACCCTATCGGGGCGCTGGGTGTAGGGGTAGTCGATGCAGGTTTGGGGGCGGTGAGGGTAGATAGAGCAGGCGTTGTTCTCCTGCAGGAACTTGCAAGGGGGAGGTATTTCGTATTCGGAAGATTGCTCGTCCCAAACGAGAAACTCGTCGACGAAAGCTTGCAGGGGCATATCGTGCAGCTCTGCCAGACGAAAGATATCTTCGTTGTTAAGCGCCACGTTGTACACTCGACAACAGTTAGCACAGTTGGTACACTGGTATTCGGCAAACAACTGCCAGTGGAGCCGGGAGATACGCCTATCAACATCATCGGCTGTAGGGAAGCTTTTAAGATAGTTAATAAAGCGACTGTTTTGTTTCTGCTTTTTGGCAGCAGCCGCTGCCACCTCTCCAGGCTGGAGCATAAGGATGCCTCCCTATTTTACTTTGCAGGTAGCTCCCATCTAGCATCTAGCAGATTGGAAGTGACCGAGAGCTAACGACTGGAAGTTTTTCGGCGGTTGACAGGTTCGCCACAGGTGACGCAGTTTCGCCAGTAAGGCTCCAGAGGGGTGCCGCAGTTGTCACAATCTTCCCGTAAGCGTTGACCGCAACGGGGACAGAAATCGTAACTAAGAGAGACCACATCCTTGCAGTGAGGGCAGCGGATGCGGCTCTCTTTTTCGTAGCGGACAGCCTCATAATAGATAGGGTTAACCTGCCCACGAACGACCAGGTAAATAATTAAACCCACAAAACCTTGGGCGAAGAAGGTGAGCAGCGCCCAACCCAGGGGGTTCATACCCCGCTCCTCGGCATCGCGGTATACCCAGGCGGGGATAGCAAAAACTATAATAAAGGTCAGGGCGACCATGCCCAGGATAAGGACACTCATTATTTTACCTCCAAATAGTGTGGTTATAGCGTTGGGAGGAAGCTTAAGGCTGCTCCTGATGGTGACTTTTTAAAAAATGGAGCAGCTTGGTGAGACTTTCCTGGCTAAGGCTATGCTCCATTTTACAGGCATCTTCTTCGGCAATGAGAGGGTCTACCCCCAGGATGTCGGTAAGAAAACGTCTGAGAGCCAGGTGGCGCGTCTGCACCTCCAGACCGGCTCGCCGCCCTAAAGGGGTGATGGTAATGGTGGAATAATGCTTTTTTTCGATATAGCCCAAGGTTTGCAGCAAAGTCAAAGCCCGGCTAACGGAGGCACGGGAGACCCCCAGTCGCTGGGCAATATCTACCGAACGCACTTGCTCCTCCTTTGGCGACAGGTGCAATATCGCTTCAAGATAATCCTGGCTGGAAGCGCTCATGCGAGCCATGGGCTACCGTCTCCCTTCGTAGATGAGGAGCGAGAGTTCGGCCATAAAAGTATCGGGGTTGGCAAGCTGGTCGCTGTAGACCAGCAGGATATACGGCTTATCGTCCCAGATAATGCCTACATCGTGGCAAGATTCTACGACATCGCCATACTTGTGGCTGACCTTAACTTCTAGCGGGAGGAGACGATCCAGCCGCAAATGATAGGTGGTTTGGGCAAGCAGGTTGAGGATATGGCTATAAAAAGGGTCTAAGCGGTGGCGATACAGGTCGTAGAAGACCATTAAGCTCTGTTCCGGGGTGAGCTGGTATTGAGCTGGGGGCGACAGCAAAGGGTAGCCAATACTAGCCATATACTCTTGATGTGCCATTTCCCCCTCAAAGAGCTTTTCCAGCATATTAGTAGAAGTGTTACAAGAATAGACCAGCATGTTGTACAGCAAGGCCTTAACGGTAGCGCCTGATATTATTTCGCTGTCGGTGAGATAATTGACACCGTAAGGGTCGGAGTCGTTGTTGGGGTTATAGAGTATGGTGGTATCCCAGGAAAGTTCCTCGGCGGCAATTGCCATACCGACTCCCAAAGCGATGGGCACCTTAACCGTACTGGCAGCCCAGTAAAGCTGGTGAGGATCCCCGTAGCTGTAGCCTTCCTCGTCGGTTAAGTCGTAATAGATAACGGAGATACTGGGATAAAGGCCAAACTCCCGGGACTCGGCAAGGTGATATTCCATAAGCTCCTGAGCCGCCAGGCTCCAGGAGAAGGAGGAGGCGAAAGAGAGTTCGGTATATTTAGATGCAGCCAGTTCGGTGGGGCAGAGGGTCAACTCCGGGGAATTGGTGTCATCGTCGGGTGGGGGAACGGTGGTCAGCGGAACTTCGCTAGGCAGGGTTATGGCAAGGGGGGGCAGGGGGGTGTCGCTGCTGCCCAAAGAAACATCGTTACATGCTGTAGCAGACAGCAGATACAGTAAGGCTACTATGCTTAAAGCCAGTATGTTCGGGCAGTTTTTTTTAACCAAACTCACCTCTTACATTATTTATACCATTCTGACTGATGAGGCTAGGGGCTTCTATTCTGCTAGATGGGGGCTACCCGCCCCCAAACCCCCGTCGCTACGGCAGGCAAAGCCCGCCTGCGCTTACAGGAGCTTCGCTCCTGCGCCCCGGTTCCCGTGGCGGAGTAGAAGCTCACATCTATAATGCTCTTGTTGAACGCAGTTCATGGGCTTCTATTCAGTTCTTCCAAT
>WREE01000210.1 GCA_009779515.1 Symbiobacteriaceae bacterium | reverse complement strand
TATATTCGGCAATAAAAGGGGTGGTATTATGTTATTGGTTAAAAATGCAACCATCTATACTCTGGAAGAGCAAGGAATCATTACTAAGGGCGATATTTTAATTAAAGAAGGCAAAATTGCTGCCATCGGCGAAGGTTTAACCGCCGAAGGTGCTCAGATTTTGGATGCTACCGGTTTGTATATCATCCCTGGGATGATCGACGCTCACTCCCACGCCGGAGGTTTTGAAACTTACTCTAACCAATCGGATGTGAACGAAAACACTAACCCTATTACTCCCCAAATGAACATTATTCATGCTATTGATGTCCGGGATCCCAGCTTCCAAGTTGCCTACAAATCCGGGGTGACCACGGTTTGCATACCTCCAGGAAGCGCTAATGTTATTTGTGGCACCGCCATAACTGCTAAAACCTACGGGGATAATATTTTCGACATGGTGCTGCAAAACCCGGCAGCTATGAAATGTGCTTTAGGTGGTAATCCTAAAGGTTATGGCAGACGGAACCAGATGCCTGCCACTCGCATGGGGGTAGCTTTCATGTTTAAGGAAGCCTTGCGCAAAGCCTCGGCTTATCTGCAGAAAAAGGAAGAAGCTGCCGGAGATAAAGAAAAAGAGCCTGCTTACGATGCCCAGTGTGAAGCGTTGCTCCCGGTCATCCGTAAGGAAATTCCTTTGAAAATCCATTGCGAACAGTTCGATATGATAACCGCCATTGAGGTTGCCCAAGAGTTTGGTTTAGCGTATACCATTGAGCATGGTTGGGCGGCAGATTTGTACATGGATGAACTGGTGGCAGGTGGCGGTGCTATCTGCTTCGGTCCGGTATGTATTGTGGAAGGGGTAGGGGAGCTTACAGGAGGCGATGTCGCCTTTGTTAAGGAGATGGACGAGCGGGGATTATGCGTCGCCATTATTACCGATGCCCCTATTTTTTCTAATGAAGCCTTACTACTCTCCGCCGGTGAAGCCGTGCGTACCGGTGTTCCTCACGATCGTGCTCTCCGTATGATTACCCTAAACCCGGCAACTGCTTTAAACTTAGCCGACCGAGTGGGCTCCCTGGCAGTAGGTAAAGATGGTGACTTAGCTATCTTTGCCGGAATCCCGGCTCTAGATATGCACGCTAAATTGCGCTATACCGTTATTGAAGGTCAGATAGTATTTGCTCAATAGATGCGCTAGCCCGTAATCTCGCCTTAAGAGTGCCTCTTCGGCGAATTAGGTAATGTTCTGGCAATTAAGTTTGCTTTTTGACGCGCAAGTCGCCAAAAAGCGGTTACTATTATCCCTTTATGGTAAGTTAGGTAGGAAACAAGGAATATGAAACCGGTTTTTCTACTGAAACCCCGGTAGCCACCCAGCTACCGGGGTTTTTTAGCTAGTCGCGTTCCTCTTCAAGCCACACCTGCCACCAAAGCTCTAAGTATCAGTAGCTTAATATATCAACACTGGAAGTGAATAAATTATGCGTTCTTATCTTCTTTTCGATCTCGATGGTACAGTTAGCGACCCTAAAGAAGGTATTACTAAATCTTTGCTCCATGCCTTACAGCACTTTGACCTAACATGTCACCATCCGGACAGCCTGGCCAAGTATATTGGGCCACCTTTGCTGGACTCTTTCAAGGAGTTGCTGGGTGGCGAAGAAGAAAAGGCTGAAGAAGCGGTGGCTAAGTATCGTGAATATTACGCTCCCTACGGTATTTACGAAAACAACCTTTATCCAGGTATAGCTGCTCTGCTGCAGCTCTGCCGGCAACAGGGTAAAAAAATTTTCCTGGCTACCTCTAAACCTGAACCTTTTGCTCGGCAAATCCTGGAGCATTGGGGCATTGACGTTTATTTCGACTATATTGGCGGTAGTGAGCTGTCCGGAGAAAGGGTGGCAAAGCAGGAAGTTATTGCTTATCTTCTCCAAAGCTGCGGTATTAAGCCAGAAGAGGCATTAATGATCGGCGACCGGCGTCATGATATTCAAGGTGCTCACCAAAACAATCTTCCCTGTGTGGGGGTGCTTTTTGGCTACGGTAGTCACGAGGAGCTAACTGCAGCCGGTGCTGATTATCTTGTTTCCTCGGTTGCCGAGCTACAACAACTGTTATTAGGAAGTGCTATTTATCAGCCGAGGGAGCACCCTTTGGGCGAGGTTATTCAAAGGATGATCGCCCATGAAGGTCAACAAACCCGCCGCATAGCCCATGCCTTAAAGATGCACGGCTATGCTTTAGGTATTGCCGCCGGCGAAGGAATAACCGGACGAGAGATGCAGCTCCTACAGGCTGCCGCCATACTCCACGATGTTGGTATTGGTGAAGCTCAGCGGCGTTTCGGCGAAGTCAACGCCAAGCTACAAGAGCAACAGGGAGCTATTTTGGCAGGACGTTTCCTCCGGCAATTAGGTTGGGATGAAGCTCTTATCGAGGAAGTGGTCTTTTTAGTGGGTAACCATCACTCCTACCAGGTAGATGGTGGCTTACTGTTGCAGATTATTTTCGATGCAGACTATATCGTCAACTATCAGGAGCGCTTGGAACGGCAACCTGAAGGCAACCATCCCTCCCCTCAGGAGATGCTCCAACGCTTTTTTACGGTTAGCGGCAAAGCGCTCTTTAAAGAGATGATCTAGATGTTTCTCCCATATTCTTGCGTTTCCCATATAAAGAGCAGCGGTCTGTGTCCAGACCGCTGCTCAGATTGTTGAAATATGGTTTCATATTTCTTGTTTCCTACCTAACTTACCTTAAACTATAGTCTATTATTACATCCCAGCACGTTGCGTATCTTGTGGCTGACCATTTCTTGAATAGCGGTGCGTGCCGGTCCTAAGTAGGTGCGAGGGTCGAAGTCTGAGGGGTTAGTGGCAAAATGACGGCGGATAACGGCGGTCATGGCTAAGCGCAAGTCGGTGTCGATATTTATTTTGGCTACTCCCATACCGGCAGCTTGGCGCAACATCGCCTC
>WREE01000209.1 GCA_009779515.1 Symbiobacteriaceae bacterium | reverse complement strand
CGAGCGGCATTCCATATCTTGTTGGCAAAGTTACGTGCTGACTCCAGGCGCTCCTGGGAGACTCGCATATCGTTGCCGGGCGCCGAACCGTGGATCAGCATAAAGCGCAAAGCATCAGCTCCATACTGCTCCACCACTTCAGCGGGGTCGACACCGTTGTTTAAGGACTTGGACATCTTACGCCCCTGAGAGTCTCGCACCATACCATGAATCACCAAGGTTTTAAA
This sequence comes from Symbiobacteriaceae bacterium, assembly GCA_009779515.1. Classification (GTDB taxonomy): domain Bacteria; phylum Bacillota; class JAAYKD01; order JAAYKD01; family WRDA01; genus WREE01. Next base: position 2,748 of record WREE01000209.1, on the reverse strand, counting down.
AGGCTCCGTCCCGGTAAAATGCACCCCAGAGAAGATCATGCGAGCAATCCAGAAGGAGATTAAATCATAGCCCGTAACAAGGACATCGGTAGGATAGTAGCGGATATAATCAGGAGTCTCTTCCGGCCAGCCTAAAGTGGAAAAAGGCCAGAGTGCTGAGGAAAACCAGGTATCCAACACATCAGGGTCTTGGGTGAGCTCAGAGGAGCCGCAAGTAGCGCAGCATGTGGGGTCTTCCATGCTTACCGTGTAATGACCCTGAGGGCAAGTCCAGGCAGGGATGCGGTGCCCCCACCACAACTGTCTGGAGATGCACCAGTCACGGATATTTTCCATCCAGTTTAAATATGTCCGGGCAAAGCGCTCCGGCACAAAGCTAATTCTGCCTTCGACGACACTAGCCATGGCAGGTTCGGCTAGCGGTTTCATGCGGACAAACCACTGTTCGGAAACCAGAGGCTCAATCACGGTATCACAACGCGAGCACTCTCCTAAGTTCAAGATATGCTCCTCCGTTTTAACCAGGAGATCCAGAGCCTGGAGATCTGTTAAAATTTTAAGGCGACAGGCAAAACGGTCCATCCCTTGGTAGGGACCGGCTTGGTTATTTAAGGTACCATCTTTGTTCAAGATATTAATTTGAGGCAAATTATGCCTTTGCCCCATTTCGTAATCGTTGAGATCGTGCCCCGGGGTAATTTTAACACAGCCGGTACCAAAGGCAGGATCCACACTGGTGTCCCCAATGATAGGTAAGGAGCGCTCCAGGAAAGGTAAGATAGCTTCCCTGCCTATGAGGTGACGGTAGCGAGTATCTTCGGGATGTACCGCCACTGCCACATCTCCCAAAATAGTTTCTGGTCTGGTAGTAGCCACGGTGATGTACTCCGGAGCGGTGGTTGAGCTATCTTTAAGGGGGTAGCGCAGATAGTAAAGTACCCCCTGGCGCTCCTCATGGTCCACTTCAATATCGGATATAACTGTCTGGCAATGGGAACACCAGTTGACAATGTAGGTACCCCGGTAGATTAATCCCTGGTGATAGTAGCGGACAAAGGTCTCGCGCACGGCACGGGAAAGCCCTTCATCTAAGGTAAAACGTTCCCGTGACCAGTCGCAGGAAGCACCTAAGATGCGGAGCTGCTCCACAATGCGGCTACCATACTTCTCCTTCCATTCCCAGATACGTTCCAAAAACTTTTCGCGACCTAGGTCGTGTTTGGTTAGGTCTTCCTTCGCCAACTCTTCTTCCAGCTTGGCTTGGGTAGCAATACCGGCATGGTCGGTACCCGGCATCCAGAGAGCATCTCGTCCCGACATACGTTGCCAACGAATAATGATATCCTGCATACTGTTGTCTAAAGCGTGGCCAATATGCAGTTGACCGGTGACATTAGGAGGAGGAATCATGATGGTGAAAGGTTGCTTGCCGGAGGAGGGGTCGGCTTGGGACAGCTTTTGCTCCATCCAGTAAGTGTACCAGCGGCTCTCTACCTGTTTGGGATCATAGGTAGAGGATAGCTTCGCGTTGCTTGGTGACATGGCTTCTTGCTCCTTTCTGATGGTTAGCACCAAGGTGCTATAGCTCTCCTAGGAAACACCCAGGAGTCTTTGGGAGGCCAGGAGAGAAAGGGACAAGAAAAAGCCCTTTCTCACCCATAGTAGGGGTGAAAAAGGACGTAAAAAGACTAAAACTGTCTTTTAGCGCGGTACCACCTTTTCTTCGCTGCCGGAGTAAAAAACCGACAACGCTCTCGCTGCGCTATAACGGGCGTACCCGAACTCAAGCTACTTACCCTTAAGTTGCAGTGGTTTGACACCACCTACTCCCCAATGGTTTCGCTCGGCCAACTCCCGGGGGACTTTGGCATAAACTTTGGCTTGCGGTTGCTCTCAGCACCGGAAAATATGCTCCCGGGCAACCTTCTCTGAAGTTATTTACCATATAACTCTTAAGCAAAGGTAAATGCTACTCTTCCCGATCTTCGTTTTTTGGTTAATTGATTATACAGGATGAAAAGCTTAATGTCAAGCCCTAGCTGCTTATGGTTACTTCTTTAACGCTTGTTCAAAATCGGCAATTTGGTCGTCGATATGTTCCAGACCTACCGAAACCCTTACTAAGCCTGCATCGAGTCCGGCTTCTTTCATTTTAGCATCGGACATCTGGGAATGGGTGGTGGAAGCTGGGTGGCAAGCCATGGAGCGAACATCGGACATATGGGTGACATTGCCAAAGAGTTTTAGAGCGTCGATCAGCTTCACCCCCGCCTCTCTGCCACCCTTAAGGGTGATCGAAAAAACGCCGCCACAACCGTGGGGATAGTCTCGCTTAGCTAACTCATTATAGGGGTTGCCAGGTAGTTCGGGATAGTTTACCTGATCTATCGCGGGATGCTCCGCCAGATAACTGGTGAGTTTGCGGGTATTAGCCGTATGTCTCTCCATACGCAAAGAGAGGGTCTCCACCCCTTGGAGCAGTAAGAAGGAGTTAAATGGTGAAGGACAGCCTCCTAAATCCCTCATGGTGGCTGTTCGTGCTCTAGTTACAAAAGCCGTTTTGCCGAAGTAATCGGCATATACTATACCATGATAGCTGGCATCGGGTTCGGAGAACAGAGGGTAGTTACCGTTCTTCCAGTCGAAGCATCCACCGTCGACTAACACACCGCCCATGGTTGTGCCGTGGCCACAGATATATTTAGTGGTGGAATGGAGCACTATATCTGCTCCGTGTTCTAGGGGTCG
>WREE01000208.1 GCA_009779515.1 Symbiobacteriaceae bacterium | reverse complement strand
TGCTGTATGCGAACAAGCTCAAAGCGGCTATGACAAGCATAGCTACCTGAAACACAGTCGATAGCAATTGAAAATCTGACATATGGTATCACCTCCTCCCTGTCAACGTAAGGTCTATGACCTTCAAGGGATGAGCGACACCTTCCACCCAGCATTCAACTCTCTGGAGGAGCAAGCTCCTCGGTAAATAATTTCTGTAAGACACATCGCATGATAGAAACGGAAGCGGCTACAGCTCTTAATGCAGCCCAGCCTCCTGAACCGCATAAAGGAGCAAGCTACTGCTAAAGGTTCAAGGGTTAACGACTACATTCACTGGCTCCAACGACAAATCTATCGCCACCTAAGTTTCAGTTATTTGAAGCTTGGGTGGTTTTTTTTTAGCAACCGAAAAAGCGGGTTGACAAACTCTAAGTCTTATTGTAGAATGCACAGACACCGTGGTTTGTAACACCTATACAATATTTTTACATGTTATCTTAAATATTTTAACCATTTAAATTATTTTAACGATTTTACTCCCCCAACTCTCTTAATTTTCTTTGGTGTTAGAAACTGTAACTTGTGCTCGAGATGCAGCAGAACTCTTCCTTGGGGTGATAGCATCGCATCAGGGGCTCTTGGCACTTAAAGGAGGTTTGCCCGGCAAAAAATAATTCTCGCCAAAAAAAAAACAGGAGGTACATGATGAGTAAAAGACTTTTGTCCTTAGTTATGGTGCTTTCCCTGGTTTTTTCCTTTGCCTTACCGGTTTTTGCCGTTACCGGGGTAGATCATCCCGACTTTAACAGGGGAGCCCTAAGGGAGATCGTGGTCGAACAAACCAGTAGCATTTCCAAGTTGGTTGCCGGTATTCTCCCTGCTGATACCATTAAGGCTCTTGCTAAATCTGCTATATCAGGTCTTATCAATTTGGGTGATCTTTCAGGTTTAGCCGGTTCCGCACTTTCTGGGCTCCTAAGCGATGCTATTGGTGGCTCTTTAGGAATTGAACTACCCGACAGTATCGATTTAGGCGGTATTATCGATAGTGTTTTACAAAATGACATTGTTAATTCCATTATCACCAGCGATTTTGTGGGCAAAGTTATCGACCGCACCATCGACAACCTTATCGATGCCATGGTTATTGAAGATGTCATTGGAGCTATATCTGAGAGTGTAGTCGATAAGCTGACCGACGAGATATGGAACAATGGCAACCCCAGCAGCTCTGCCTTCTTGGGCATTCAAACCGGTCATTGGAATACTACTGGCGGCTGGAATAAAACCAATATTGGTCTAACCAATGCAGCCAAATTGGGTATCTCCGGCATCACCGGTGGCATTGAGGACTATGTGGATATTGGCAGTATCAACTTTGCCGATCTTTTCTCTCTGGAAACTATTTTCGGTGCTCTTACCCAAGCGGTGACCGATACCGCTATCGAATACTACAACAGCTATAAAGAGCAGCTGGTGGCTCTGGTGCAAGAGAAGATCGAAACTCTCAAACAGGAACTGGAAGCCAAACTCCAGGAGCTGAAAGAAAAAGCCAAGGAAGAGATTATTAAAGAGATCAACAAAATCTTTAACCTGGCACTGGATCTTAAGCTGGGACTGGAAGAGCTGGAAGATCAGTTACTGGCGAAACTCAACAATACCAAAGATTATGTCCTTAAAAACCCTGAAGCAGTCATTGCCGAATTAAAGGAGCTTAGGGCGAAGGTTCTCAACCTGGACAAATACTCCTGCTTAGATCTGGCAAAGGTGACTTGCTTCATCGACAAACTTATTCTCTGCCTGGAGAGTAAAATAGTGCCTGTCACTGTGGTTGAAGTGCAAGTTTCCGCTGAGGTGGAAAAACTAAAGGGTAATACCAACATGTTAACCATTACCCTGGTGGAAATTTATAGCGATAACAGTGCCGTTGCGTACAAAGGGGTTTTTGAAATCGACAACAACGCTATTGGCACCTACAAAATGGCTGGCGGCAAATATTTGGTGTATGTCAACACCAAAGGCAACATCCAAATTCGTGACTGTTACGTAGTCAACTAAGTTTGGTTGCGGCTAAAGGCTTAAAATGAGCCACCCTTTGCGGGTAAAGATTTAACCCAACCTTAAGGCTTTAGCCATGCTGGTAGCTGCTTAAGCTGCCAACCCAAGAGAATATTTACGAAGAAGGTGCCCCTTTGTGGGGCATCTTTTTTTCTATAATGGTATTATCTGTTGCTTGTCAAAGGATAATAACTGCTTTACGCAGAAATATTACCCGTGAACTATCTTGCATAATGTCAGGTGAACACTCTGAATCTGCGAAACCCTAAGGAGGTTACATGATGTTGGACTTAATTATCCGAAACGCACGTATTATGGACGGAACCGGCGCTCCCTCGTATCTTGCCGATGTGGCAGTCCAGGGAGACCAAATCGTCCTGCTGGGAGAGCTGGGGAGTCTTACCGCTACCACCGTGGTCGATGCCCAGGGAATGGCTTTGGCACCTGGATTTATCGACCTGCATACCCACTCCGACGGTGTTTTTCTTATCGAAGGATTGGCTCACTCTCATCTGCAACAGGGAGTGACTACTGTGGGTATGGGTAATTGCGGCAGCTCAGCAGCGCCCCGCAACCCGGAGATGATAGCTAACGCCTTGCGCCTTTTTACCGCCAACCATCCAGACTTAACTCCACCGGATGCATCCACTGTGGCATCATTTTTTACCTCCATCGAACAGCGCGGATTAAGTCAAAATGCCGTCTTTTGGGTAGGGCAGGGTGCCATACGGCAATATGTCATGGGTTTTGATGATGCTGCCGCTAATCCGGAACAGTTGGCTGCCATGAAGCAACTGGTACGTCAGGCTATGGAAGAAGGAGCTATCGGTATCTCTACCGGGCTTATTTATACTCCGGGTATGTATGCTGCCGAAGATGAAATTATCGAGTTGGTCAAGGAGACCGCCTCCTACGGCGGTATCTACTCCACCCATATTCGAGG
>WREE01000207.1 GCA_009779515.1 Symbiobacteriaceae bacterium | reverse complement strand
GTAATTCGAAAGCGCCTGCTGGTGACTCCTCCGGTGGTGAGCCCACCTAAACCACCATCGATAGCGATAACATAATCGACTTCCTGGTGGAACCTTGCCATAGCGGCTTTCATCCCTTTGAGATCTCCTAAACCTTCTTCTCCGGCGGTAGCTACACAGATAAGATTGCCAGGCAAGGAAATTTGGAACTCTTTTAAGGCTTTCAGGAACCAAATGAGGGAGGTAACCCCAAAAGAGTTGTCACGAATACCGGGGCAATAGACTTTACTCCCCTCGCGACGGACTTCTAATTTCGTGTTGCGGGGAAATACCGTGTCCAAATGGGGCGCCAGGAGTAAGGTCGGTCCGCCTCCGGTACCAGGTAAAATGCCGATGACATTGTCGACACTGTCGATTTCGACATCTTTTAGACCTAGCTCCCGGAAAATACCCTCCAGATAGAGAGCTCGGTCATGCTCATCCCAGCTAGGGGCAGGTATTTGGGCAATGGTTATATCCTGTTGGATAATTTCTTCCAAATTCTGAGAAAACCACTCTCGTAGGGTGGCGGTGGGTGGAAGTCGCTCCATTTCTTCATCCCTTTCCGGTATAATAAATTTATTCAGGATCCTTAGGGTTGTTGGGGCGCATAAAGGGGGGAGTTTCTAAGGTTGGACCTACCCGATTAGGGGAGGGGAAGCTGGTTGTGTTGGTATCTGGTGTTAGTTGGGTGCGAGCCATTTCCCGTTCAAAGGCGCGGCTGCGGCTTTCACTGCCACCGGGACGACGGTCGAAGCCTGTGGCGACTATAGTCACTCTTACTTCCTCGCGAAGCCGCTCGTCGATGGAAGTACCCCAGAAGATCTTCGCATCGGGATCCACTTCCTGGTTGATAACATCCGCTGCCTCTAAAACATCCTTTAAAGTAAGCTCCACCCCACCGGCGATATTAAAGAGAACCCCACGGGCGCCGGTCATAGGCATATCTAGTAGAGGTGAGTTAATGGCCTGTTTGGCAGCTTGCGCCGCTTTGCCATCGCCGGTGCCAATACCTATACCCATGGTGGCGGAGCCGGCATCTTTCATAACTGACTTGACATCGGCAAAATCCAGGTTGACTACTCCGGGTACGGTGATGAGATCGGTAATACCTTGCACTCCCTGGCGAAGAATTTCGTCAGCGGAACGGAAGGCATCTAGGAGAGTCGTATTTTTATCGGAGAGAGCGTGGAGTTTATCGTTGGGGATAATGATGAGAGCATCGACCTTTTCCCGTAGCTTTTCGATACCTAGTTCCGCCTGCTGGTTGCGTTGCCTACCTTCGAAGGTGAACGGTTTGGTCACCACCGCTATGGTTAATGCTCCATTTTCTTTGGTAATCTCTGCCACCACCGGGGCTGCTCCTGTGCCTGTACCACCTCCCATGCCAGCGGTGATAAAGACCATATCGGCACCTTTTACGGCGCGAGATATCTCTTCCCGGTTTTCTTCGGCGGCTTGGAGACCTACTTCAGGGTTTCCTCCTGCACCTAAGCCACGGGTGAGTTTGGCTCCAATTTGAATTTTGATTTCAGCATGGGAAAGTTCTAACACTTGGAGATCGGTATTTATGGCGATGAATTCCACCCCGCTGAGATTTGCGGCGATCATACGATCTACGGCATTGCTGCCACCGCCGCCTACGCCAATAACCTTGATGCGCGCTAGACGTTCCATATCACTTTGTAGATCAAGCATCTGTTGCACCCTTTCTAAGTAAAATCCGTTGCGTAGCGGAGGTAGAAGACTTTTTCGCGTTTTGTTTGTTACCATTCTCTATCCAATTTAGAGAATCCTTCAACCTTGTGAAATCATTCGGTTACGGTAACTGTTTAGGTGTTATGCACTTTAAACAGTTACCGGTTTCATATATTTTACTAATTATCGTACTTGGGGTAAAAAAGAATGACTAACCACCAACTACATACGTTAAGTGTTGGGCGGTTGGGAGAACCTATTCCGGCTCGGAAGGTAAGTCGCTGGTGGGGAGGGCTCCCTGGTAGGTAATGGTATCTTGCCCTACTAGGATTTTACCTCCCGTGAGATTGGCAGAACGTACATAAGCGAGTACTTCCAGAAGATAATTGCTTTTAAGATAAAGGTCGTACCCCTCTCCCACATCGATAATAATATTATCGCTGCTACGTAAGATTACCCGAAAAGGAGAGGTAATATCGACTTCGGCAAACTGAATACGGTGCTCGGCACCTAGCTGACTGAGAACGCGGATCCCAGCTACCAAACAAGGGTTCATGGGGAGAAACTCTCCTACGGTGACCAAGGGTAAGACAAGTCCGGTGAGCAAGGGAAGAGGACCTTCCGACCACCTGGGAGTGGCGACTAAATCGATAACCTTACCCTCCACATCAATACATAAAAAGGCATTATAGTAAGGGATCAGCGCTAAAGGGGTGCGCTCCTGGATAGCGATATTCAGAGTGGAGGGAAATTCCAAAGAGAGTGAGGCTTCTTTGATTTTGGGATGCAGAACTAAACGCAGAGCAGGGTTTTGTACCCAGAGACGGGTAAAATGCCACCCTTCGACTTCCCCCAGCTGCTGCAGTACTTCCCTGCGAGTAAGAGTATTAGTACCGCTGATATTAATCGACACCACATGGAGCCCCGGTGCCTCAATCACGCCCCAACCTACCAGGGAGAGAGCTAAAAAGACCAGAAACAGTTTGGTATAGTATGCCAAGGAACGTGACATAGCTTTACGAACCTATAGCCATTTGGACTAAAGCATCTATTAAGTCGGCATATGATAAACCTGCTGCTTTGGCGGCATCGGGCACCAAACTGGTTTCGGTCATTCCGGGGAGGGTATTGACTTCCAACAGCCAACACTTGCCGTTAGCATCGGCGATAATATCACTGCGGGAAATATGACGGCACCCCAAAAGGAGGTGGGCTGCCAGCGCCATACTCTGAGCGGAAATCTCGGTAAAAGGTGAAACACGGGGTGGAATG
>WREE01000206.1 GCA_009779515.1 Symbiobacteriaceae bacterium | reverse complement strand
GCTGCCTTGTCAGCTATCTCCCAAAAGATGGCCGATGACGATTACTCCCCGGAAGGCATGTACTGCAAGCTATTTATCCCTTCGGTTTTCCTTAACTACTTAAAACATGCTAGCCAACTCTCAGAAACAGAGCGGATGACCCGACAGCAGGCGGTAGTTAATAAAGTTTTACGCTACTGCCAGGCTGCTCCCAGTGGAGTTGACAAACAGCGCCTCAACGAGTATCTAGGTTACTTCGGCAAGGAGTGTATCGACCACTCCCAAGCCGAAACCTACCTCGACCTCCTGCTCCGCTTTACCTCTTTAAGTCATATCTATACCTATATCCATTCCCTGCAAGTGGAAATGCTGGTCACGGTTTTTCTCAACTATCTTATCACAACTTCCCCAGAACTCTTGGTCGGTCTTAGCGACACCAACTCTGTAGAGGAGGTGGTAGCCAAAGGAGAGAATATTCTGGCTTTAGGGCGTCGCGCCGGTCTCTGTCACGATATTGGCAAAATCACGTACACCAATACCGTGGCTCTATGCAGCCGCCACCTCTACGACTTCGAATTTAATCTAATTAAAAAACATGTCAACGTGGTGGATGAGTTTCCGGAGAACGACGAAATTATCGATTCTATCCGCGATGTCATCATCGGTCATCATAAATGGTATGATGGCAGCAAAGGGTACCCCCTGGATTTTGACAACACCGCCTCGAAATATAAGATAATCATCGACATTGTCTCTGTAGCCGATTCTATCGATGCAGCTACCGATGCCATCGGGCGTAGTTACGCGCCACCTAACAGCTTTGCCCGCGTCGTCCAAGAGATTAAAGATCAAGCAGGTACCCGCTACTCTCCCTATTTAGCGGCAGCCCTTAACGATGTTGCCTTCTTGCAGGAGCTGGAACTGGTGATCACCGCCAAGAGGCGCCTCTCCTACTACAAAGCCTACAGCACAATTCTTGGGGATGCATGATTAAATATTCACAAAATATTCACATTTATCCCAGTTCATTTGCTTGACAAATAGTTTGCTCCTGTTATAATTCACGGAGCAAACTATTTTATTGTCTAAAGGTTATAAACAATAAATATTTTAACGGCAAACCTTTAGACCCAAGGAGGCATCCTTATCTTATGTTATGCCAGGACTGTGCTCCAAGTGACGCTTTGGTACACGATTTTCTCACCGTAGCCCATGCCTTCAGCATGACTTTGCGCCCCCCGCACCAGCTGCGTCCTGAAGCAGGACCCTACCCCCACCGGGCTTTTTCTCTGCTGGGTTTTTTACGTAAGCATGCTGCCCAAAACGGCACTCCCGTCAGCCAGTCGGATATCGCTGCTGACTTACGCCTGGCTGCACCCACCGTCACCCTCATGCTTAACGACCTAGAAAAAGATGGTTTTGTGGAGCGGATCCGAGATTCCCAGGATCGGCGCATTGTACGAGTGCTGCTAACCCCTGCTGGAGAGCAGGCTTTAACCAACCAGTTTCGTTTACACCGGGAAAGAATTAGTTACATCCTCTCCTGTTTAGGCGAAAATGATGTATCCTCACTGATGAGTAACATGCAGAAGGTTCTCGATTGTGTTGCTACCTCGGGAGACCATCTGATGTATCGCAAGGGGGCTACTTCGTGAAAAAGCTGTTCGCTTATGTGCAGCCCTACCTCAAAAGTATGGCACTGGTGGTTTGTCTGGTTTTTGCCCAAGTTATGGCCGAGCTGCAAATGCCCAATCTTATGTCCAACATTGTGAATAACGGTGTCAGTACCGGGGATACTTCCTATATCATCCAGGTGGGCATGCAAATGCTGGTAGTAGCTCTTATAGCCACTGCTTGCTCTATCTCCGCCTCCTTCTTTTCCGGGCGCAATGCTCTGGGGGTAGCCCGAGATTTGCGCATCGGCATCTTCCGCAAAGTAGAGAGTTTTTCCCAAATGGAGTTCGATAAAATTTCGACCTCTTCATTAATCACCCGCACCACCAACGACGTCCAGCAAATGCAGATGATTATTCTTTCCAGCCAGCGGATGTTTGTCTCCTCTCCCTTAAACTTTGTGGGAGCGCTCATCAACGCCATGAACAAAGATGCTCAGTTGGTGCGGATCCTTTTTATCGCCATCCCTTGTGTCGTAGCCGTGGTTATTTCGGTGCAAAGGCGAGCAGTCCCCCTCTTTAGCCTGGGACAGCGCAAGATTGACCGCCTCAACCAGGTTTTGCGGGAGGGCTTAAGTGGTGTACGGGTTATCCGAGCTTTCCACCGGGAAGATTACCAAAGTCAACGCTTCAACGAAGCTAACTTCGACCTCACCGCCAACAGCATTCGGGTGCAGCGTATTATGGCTACCAACTGGCCGATGATGATGCTGGTTATCAACTCGGCTACCATTGCCGTAGTCTGGTTTGGTGCCCGCAATATTAATGCCGGCTTTATCCGGATTGGCGACTTAATGGCTTTTACCCAATATCTTTCCACCATTCTCTTCTCCTTAATGAACCTCTCCATGATGTTTGTCTCCATCCCCCGAGCCCAGGTCTCAGCCAACCGTATTGCCGAGATTTTAAATACCGAACCCCTCATCCAGGACCCTGAAGCGCCTACCTCTCTTCCCACCCTCTTAAATCCTAAACAAGGATTGCAAGTTGTCTTTAACGATGTCACCTTCCGCTACCCTGGTGGCGAAAACCCGGCGCTGAGAAATATCAGCTTTACTGCCAACTCAGGGGAGACTGTAGCTATCATCGGTAGTACCGGATCTGGGAAGACCACCATCGCCAACTTAATTATGCGTTTCTACGATGTGGAAGAGGGCACTGTGACCGTCGATGGCATCGATGTGCGCCACCTAACTTTAAGCGATTTGCGGCACCAGATTGGCTTTATCCCGCAAAAGGCAGTCCTCTTCTCCGGTGCCATTGCCGATAACCTGCTTTACGGCAACGAAACAGCCACCGAAGCCATGCGCTGGGAGGCTCTCCGTATCGCCCAAGCCGAGGATTTTGTTTC
>WREE01000205.1 GCA_009779515.1 Symbiobacteriaceae bacterium | reverse complement strand
CACAGTTCCTGTGGCGGAGTAGAAGCCCGTTTCTATCATGCCATGGGTGAACGCAGTTCATGGGCTTCTACTCTGATAGATGGGGGCTACCCGCCCCCAAACCCCCGTCGCTACGGCAGGCAAAGCCCGCCTGCGCTTACAGGAGCTTCGCTCCTGCGCCACAGTTCCTGTGGCGGAGTAGAAGCCCGTTTCTATCATGCCATGGGTGAACGCAGTTCATGGGCTTCTACTCTTTGCTTACCAAATGCTGCACGCCGGTTTCGTACTTGGCCATGAGGGCTGCCATATTTTCGGGGTATACCTTAAGCTGATGAAGATTCGCCAGAGGTATCCAGCTAAAGATTATATCACTGCGCCGCACCCCATCTTCTTCGGTGCCGGTGAAAGTCCCTTCCAGGGGTATTTGCGCTAAATCTTGGGGAAAGACCTCGTAATACAGGCAGATTTGGTGGCAGGGAGTCCCTTGCCAGGCAAAATGAATTTCAGCTACCCACTTTAGGGCGCCTACGGTAATATCTACACCTATCTCTTCTTTATACTCCCGCACCAAGGTTTCCGCGTTGGTCTCCCCCAGTTCAGCATGGCCTCCAGGCACAGCATAGCCGGAATCGTCGCTGGTTCTTTGCAGCAAAATGGCGTTGTCTTGCAGCATAATCCCTGCTACGCGATAGCTAAAAATGTAATTTTCCGTTCGGAAGAGAATATCTTTCATAGATGGGTTCTCCTGTATTTGCTAATTTCTTGTTCCGACAGGGATTGTCCCAGGGTATCGATACCCACGAAAACCAGCATATTTTCGACCTCCAGCCGCCGGATAGCTTCGGTGCCTAAATCTTCGTAGGCTACTACCGTGCTGTGGCGAACCTGGGAAGCAGTAAGAGCAGCGGCTCCCCCCAGGCCTAAAAAATAGACCCCACCATAAGTGAGACACAAGGTGGATATATGAGGAGAGCGGTCGCCTTTGCCGATCATAGCCGACATTCCTTGAAGGAACATCATTTCCACGAAAGGATCCATGCGCTGACTGGTGGTAGGTCCTAAAGAGCCTATCGGCTCCCCCGGTTTGGGCGGGCAAGGTCCCGTATAGAAAATGGTCACATCCTGTAAATCCAGGGGTAAACCGGTTCCGGCGGCAACTGCTGCCGCTAGGCGTATATGGGCTGCATCTCGGGCGGTATAAAGGGGACCGGATAAGTAGATCGCATCTCCTGCTCGTAGAGGCAGGAGAGTTTTTTTAGATAAAGGCAAACTAAGATGATGTGTCACGCGCCACCCCCCCTTTCTACAATACCGCCTTGCCGTAACGATGAGCGTGGCATTGTAAGTTAACGGCTACCGGAAGCCCGGTGATATGGCACCCTTGGGTTTCGATATGAACCGCCAGAGCTGTTATGCGACCACCCATCCCTAAAGGGCCGATGCCGGTATCGTTGATCTTTGCCAACCAGTCTTTCTCCAAATCGGCAACTTTGGGGTTAGGGTGCAACTGCCCTAAGGGGCGCAGTAGCGCCTTCTTGGCCAGCCAAGTTACGGCATCCGCTGAAGCGCCGAGCCCTACTCCCACCACCAGCGGGGGACAAGCTTTGCCTCCTGCCAGAACTACCGTTTCTACCACAAACTCTCCCACCCCGTTAAGACCTACAGCCGGAAGCAACATCCCCAGGCGGGTCATATTTTCCGAGCCTCCCCCCTTGGGGAGGACCTGCACCGTTACCTGGTCACCGGCTACCACCTCATAGTGAATAACCGCCGGGGTGTTATCTCCGGTATTTTTACCGCTTAAAGGATCGTGGATCGACATACGCAAGTAACCTTCCCGGTAGGCTTGGCGTACCCCTTCATTAATACAAGCGTCAAGAGGAGCGCCCTGCCAGGATACCTCCTGACCTATCTGTAAGTAAACAATGGCTGTGCCGGTATCCTGGCAACAGGCAATTTGCTTCTCTTTAGCCACCTGAGCGTTGGTGAGGAGCGATGTTAAAACCTGACGACCCAGGGGCGATTCCTCTTCTGCCAAAGCCTGGCGGTAAGCTGCTAGCACATCATCCCCCAACTCGACACAGGAACGCAGAAAAAGCTCTTTCACAACGGCTGTTATCTCGGCGGAACTTATCACTCTTGGCATATAGCCAGCCACCTTCCTGTGGGCGATGGTGATGCCCAATACTAAATACTCCAGTGTAGAAATGTGCTAGACGTGCCCAGCCAATCGCCTACCCATCTCGTAGGCAGCATGGCAATCCTTGGGAAACTGAACCAAATGGCGCTGCTTGACCATCTCCACATCGAACATGGTTGCTGCATAGAGGGAGTAATCTTCAAACTGTTGGGTCTGGCATGCCATGACATAGTCGGAATCGCCGATGATGCGCCCGGTCAGACGCACTAAGCCATCAATGAAGTCTGAGTAGTGTTCCCCAGGCGCATTCATGGTGAAGACCCACCCCACTTTGGTGCGCTTGGGGTAGGTTGGAACACGGTCTCGGTTGTAGGTCATGCCTGGAAAGAGATAACGCTCCAGGAAAGAGCGAGTTTCTCCGGTGATGTCGCCGAAGTAGATCGGAGAGCCAATCAGGATGACATCGGCATCGATAGCTTTTGCCAGTACTGATGAGAGGTCATCTTTCATGGCACATTTGGAGAAGAAGATAGGATCCAGCAGCTTACAGGAGTGGCAACCACAGCATCCTCTGAAATTGAGGTCATAGAGATATACGAACTCCCCTGTGTTGCCAGCATTACTCAATGCTCCTTCGTAAGCGGCTTTAAGCATGGTGGCAGTGTTACGAGTCTTGTTGCCTGCCCCACAGATAGCGAGTATTTTCATAAGTAAGGGCTCCTCTCATTTGTCATTTTAAAGAAACTCCACCGGGTAGGTTGGTTGTATCACGCTGCTGCATATGACGATGTAATTGGACACCCGAGCCGAAACTCGTTGGACACTCCCGCCGGAGCGATTTGACACCCTAAGCTTTAGACCACTCTCTCTCAGAAAACAATTCGATAAACCTCGGGGAT
>WREE01000204.1 GCA_009779515.1 Symbiobacteriaceae bacterium | reverse complement strand
GAGATACCAAAGCCGTGTGGATTCTCAGCTCATACAAGTTTATTTGCAGACGACTAGCTAACTCTTCCCGCAGCTTGTCTGCCACTTCGACTACCACCGGGGTAATGACACTACCGCTGGGAAACTGCATACTCAGCTCCACTCTTAAACCTTCATCATGCATACGGATTGCCACCCCCCGGTTCCGCCCTTCGATACCGAGTAAACCTGCTAAATTTTCGCTCAAGTTTCTAGGAACCATTTCGGATAACCCCCGGGTTTGCCGCACGACTTCACCTACAAACTCGATCAGAGCAGCCTCGCTTATCTCTATTCTTCCAAAATCGGTGGTTATAATCATTTTATTTACTCCATAGCGCTCTTCATGAAGATCAACTAAAAATAGACTTACAGTTTAAGGCGAACCACCCATGGTTCGCCTTTTATCAAACACATTTTATATACATAACTTAGCGGTACCAATCTGCTTCACGAATACGGGAAGTGATATAAACCAGTAACTCTCCGGTCTGGGTGTTGAATGATATTTTCTTACCGATCGCTCCTCCCACATCCAAGGTAACTATTTCTATCCCTTGCTGCTTGAGGATTCTCTCGGCTACCTTAGCATTACCCTCACCTATTTGGGAACCCAATTCCGGGTTTACTCCCCCACCTATGACATGAGCTTTAAGGTTGCTTTTTACCGAGCCTAAATCTTGCATGAGGCGCACCAGATAGGGAATGGCGACATCCCCGTAGCGGGCGTTACGCGCATTTTTTTCCATATGAGGGTAGATATAATGACACATGCCACCAAAGCCGTTAAGGCTATCCCACAAAGCAATAGCCACACATGAACCTAAGACTGTATTTAAGAATATGGGTTGATGGCTGGCGTAGATGTACCCTGGTTGAAGGAAATAGGTCTCGAGCTCCCCGTATTCCTCGCCAGGATGCCGGGTGCTACCTACATCGCTCTCCTTCATGGCTGCTTACTCCTTTTTACGCTAACTAACCGAAATATCAAGCTCAATGGACTTACTGCCGTTATCCCAGGTTAGAGGGATACAGACGGTTACCATTTTATCTGAGGAGATCATAACTCCTTCCCCAGTAAGTATGGTGGGAGGGGTAATATCCACGCTAATCTTTTTCTGCGATAAGAAACTGGCAGCGGTACCGAGTATCATATTACCCAGCTCAGAGATGGCACTACGAGAAAGTTCGGTAAGTTCATCGATGGGCATGCCACCCATCATCATAGAAGCTACGGATTTGGCCGTATCATAATTTTGGGAAAGCACTGCCTGACCTTTAAGGTCGCCGGTAATGCCCACAATAATGATAACTGCTTCACCAGAATAAGGGGACGATTTAACAAACACTTTACCCAGGGCTGCTTCTACACCGATAACTTGCTTAAGAACCACGCGGCATGCCTCGATGAATGGGTTGATATGCTCCACGTTCATTGACTTACTCCCCTTTAAGTATTATCCGAAGGCTGGAGTTACATTCCAGCTGCTTTGAACATAGCTTCCACATCCAGGATGAGGGAAACTAACCCATCTCCCAGAATAGACGCGCCTGAGATAAAATCTATGCGGGAGAACTCGTTGTCCAAAGGTTTCGAGACAATCTCCTGCCTGGCGATAATACGGTCTACCGGGAAAGCTAACTGCTTTTGTTCCAGCTCCATAATTACTACATCCTTGCGTTGGGTGACAGCGGCATAATCGAAGCCAAAAACCTGAGTTGGTTCCAAAACGGGAATGACATTTTCGTTGCGCACTTGAATGGCACGATTGCGCCCTTGCATGGGAACCCATTTGTAAGATTCCTGCATGGCAAACTCTTTAATATATAAGGTGGGAATAATAAAGCGTTCCCCGCTAATTTCCACGATGGTACCGTTGACGACTGCCAGGTTCATGGGGATACGGAGAGTGAAGGTGGAACCTTCATCGCGCCGGGTGGTAACATCGACTTTACCCCCCAGGCGACGCATTTCCTCTTCCACCACATTCATACCTACACCACGCCCGGAGATGCTGTTAACCTGTTCCTGGGTGGAGAAGCCTGCCATAAAAAGGAAACGTATAATTTCATCGCTGGAGTATTCGGTATACTCGTCGGCTAAACCTACCCGACGAGCCTTAGACAGAACCCTTTCGAAATCGATGCCCCGACCGTCGTCGGTAACATCGACATAAACTGAGCCTTGCCTGCTGTAAGCCCGTACGGTAACCTGCCCTTCGGTCTTTTTACCTAAACGGATACGGTCTGCTACATTTTCCTCAATACCGTGAGAAACGGCGTTGCGCACCAGGTGCATGAGAGGATCGAAGAGGCGCTCGGCAGCGGAGCGGTCAATTTCGGTTTCTTCACCTTCGATAACTACATTCACCCGTTTGCCTAGCTCGTTAGCGGTATCTCGGGCGATACGGGTAAGGCGGTGCAGGGTAGGACGAATTTCCACCAGGCGTAAAGACATGGAGAGGTTTTGAATTTCGCGAATGAGCTTGGCAGTTTGCGATAAAGTGCTGACCATTTGGGCGTTAGATACCACCGAACTTGCCAGCTGCTCCGATTGGGAGTTGAGAATGAGCAGCTCACTAAGCATATCCATAAGCCCTTCGACTTTAACCACTGGCACTCGTATAAAGGAGCTTTCGGTAGCGGCACTGCGAGCCGCAGTGTCGGTGTCTCGCGCTCCCCGGGTAGGGGTTGCCGATTTTTGCACCTGCAATGCCGAGATAACTTCGTGGGGGGAGACCTTCCCTTCCCGAATAGCAACTTCGCCAAAACGTGCCTCTTGGTATTCGTGACTTTTCTGCTTCTCGGAGATCACTTCGATATCGTCGGCGGTTAGAACTCCCCGCCGAACCAGAATTTCCCCCATCATGGTGTTCTTGGCATTGTGAGGCAGTTCGAACAGTTTGCCTTCGATGGTGTTGGTAAAGGCTAACTGGTGGGTGTATGCCGGCTCTTGTATCCCCTTCACCAGCTCATTGGTTATAAACGAGAAGTTGAGGAGATCCCCCAGCTCTGGCAATTCAT
>WREE01000203.1 GCA_009779515.1 Symbiobacteriaceae bacterium | reverse complement strand
GATTGCCCCTAGTCTTTTTGGATGAAGTCGTGGATACCGTTGCTCTCATGCGCAGTATTCCCGAAGGTGTAGTTGCCTACTTGGGTGCTGAAGTAGCTGCTAGTAATGCTGCTGAATTGCGACCCATTATGGTGGCTGCCGCCAAATTTATGTTCGATCTTGGGCATCGCATCGTTATCGGAGGTTTTTGGACAGATGGCTGTACTTTAGCACGAGCTTGGCTAACCCCATTATTCGATGAAATGGGCGCTGTTTACGGGGAAGACTATGTCATACTGGGTTACCGCGCTTCGGTTACCAGCGTTCTAGATACTGCTCGTGTCGACTTTATTGATGCTTTTTCCGATCGTGATATTGCAGGACAAAGGCTTTCCACCATGCCGGTCATGGCTGGACTGGAACGTGCCAGTGATCTCGCTTATTGTATAATTATGAGTCCCGGAGGACCAGGAACCGCCACTTACACCACTGCTTGGCGCGCCACCGGTGAAGTTGATTTGATCATCGACTGCCCTACAGGAAGCATGTACAACTCCGCAGGTAACACCTATCAGTCGGGCTTAACGGCTGGTTTGATAGGTGGCTTGAATGGCGCCGCCCAATTTGAGCAGCTGATCCATCATCCTGGGGAAGCTACACGATCCATGGATGCCCAAAGTCTTGGGCATTTCACCATCTTCGGTTTCCTGGTTGTGGGAAATATTGGATTCTTCCAAATGAGACGTAAAGAGCAAATGGAGAAGGAGGCGGATAAGGCATGATCGGTTTTAATGTTCCTGATGTTTTTATGGACGCCATTGAACCGTGGGGCACCACCATTGGGGTCATATGTGTCCTCGGTTTATGGAGCATGCTTTACAAAGAGAATCCCTTCTATCGCATTTGTGAACACGCCTATGTCGGTTCTGCTGCCGCCCATACCCTGGTGACAACTTTCGCCAATACTATAAAACCGGGTTTACAGGTAAACATGGCACAAAATGGAGATTGGTGGGAGCTTATACCCATTGTATTAGGGTGTCTCATCTATTTTCAACCTGTGCGTCGGTTCAACTGGCTTTCCCGTTATCCTATGGCTTTCTGGGTTGGTTACAATGCAGGTTACAACCTCACCCTCCGTGTAGCCATGCCCCTTATCTTGGAAGCGCGGCGCACCATGTTGCCTTGGTTCGTCATGACCGATGGAAGTTTCAATCTTGGTGCTTCCCTCAGTAACATTATCTTTTCCGGGACGGTTCTGTTGGTCTTTGCTTACTTTATCTTTACTAAAGAAGCCTATCAAGGAAAAGCCGCCTTCTTGAACCGGTGGACTCGCTTAGCTATCATGGTCTGTTTTGGCGCAGGTTTCGGTAACGGTGTTGCCAACCGGGTATCTCTACTTATTGGTCGCTTTAATTATATACTATCTGAATGGTTAGCTCTCTACTAAGGTTTCGTTTTACTTAATTTTATTTTCGAGGAGGAGTTACAATTGGATCGTGCCGTGTTAAAAGAAAAGATGAACCAAGTCCTGGCTTTTATCAAAGCTCAGGAAGGGGTTGATTACGCTGATGTGCGAGTTAATTACATCATAACCGAAAGCTATGCTACCGAAAATATGAAAATTCAAAGTTTAAGCAGTGTTAAAAATTTAGGCTATGGCATTCGCATCTATGTTCAGGGGAGCATGGGCTTTGCCGGTTCCCAGGATTTTGCCAACATGGAAGACACTGCTAAAATTGCCTTGGAAATTGCTCGCGCCACACGTCTCACCCAAAAATACCCGGTAAAATTGTCTGCTAAAAAGAAGATCGTCGCTCACTACGCGACTCCAGTTGCCATCGATCCTTTTGCTATCAGTAAAGAAGAGAAGCTGAACCTGCTGTTCGAAGCCGAAAGGTTAATGCGGGAAGCCGCCCCTACCCTATTTCGTACTTCAGGAACTTTAACCTTCCGTCGTGAGGAAAAGACTTGGGCGGACAGTGAAGACAGTTATATTACCCAAGATTTAGTGGAAAGTGGAGGCGGTATTGAGGCGGTAGTGGTTGGTAAAGGCGAAATCCAATCACGCAGTTATCCTAACTCGGCAAGAGGGAACTATGCCACCGCAGGTTGGGAGTTTATCCAGTCCATGGACATTATAGGTAATGCTCCCAGGGTAGGGCGCGAAGCTGTGGAGCTACTAACAGCCGAGGTGTGTCCCTCGGGTATTTATGATCTCGTCATTGCGCCAACACAGCTCACCCTACAACTTCATGAGTCCGTGGGACATCCTATTGAATTAGACAGGGTGCTCGGGTATGAAGCGGGTATGGCAGGTACTTCCTTCCTTGACTCGGTTATACCGGGTGAGTTTCGCTATGGTTCGGAACATATAAATATCGTGGCGGATGCTACGGCGCCAGGTGGGTTAGGTACATATGGCTACGATGATGATGGTGTTCCTGCCCAACGCGTGGAGGTTATTACCAAAGGTATCTTCCACAACTTTATATCTTCCAGAGATACTGCTGGTGCTGTTGCTGGATTTTCCAATGGATGCGCCCGAGCTGACGCTTGGGGTCGTATACCTATCGTGAGAATGTCCAATATCAATTTGCTACCTGGAGAGTTTACGCTTGATGAGCTCATTGCTGGGGTCGATGATGGCTTCTACCTGGATATTAACCGTAGTTGGTCTATCGACGACCGTCGCATCAACTTCCAGTTTGCGACGGAAATTGCTTACGAAATAAAGCAGGGCAAACTCACAGGTAAAATTTACAAGAATCCTATTTACACAGGCATTACCCCAGTCTTCTGGGGCTCCTGCGATGGGGTGGCTAACCAAGACTATTGGCGCTTCATGGGTACTCCTAACTGCGGCAAAGGCGAACCTGGCCAAATGGCTCACTGTGGTCATGGTTCAGCTCCCGCAAGATTCCGTAAGGTAAAGGTAGGTGTCGCCGATGTATAGTAAAGAGCAAATTTACGCCCTGATCGACAAAGCCCTAGCTCATGCTCCAGGGCAGGTAGCCCAAGTGCAGGTAACCAGCAGTGCGGAAGGGTTAAGCCGTATTGCTAACTCCGAGATTCACCAAAATGTTTTTGAAGACCGCACTACTTTAAGTGTTACCATCTACGATGCGAAAAAGGCCAGCAGCATT
>WREE01000202.1 GCA_009779515.1 Symbiobacteriaceae bacterium | reverse complement strand
GGAGCTGGTCTCTCCCTGGTGTTAGGAGTTCTCTCCACCCAGACCTATGTGCAAGCAGTCTTATCGGCAAGAGACGACGCTTCCGCTCGCCGAGGCGCTCTCCTGAGCGCCTTAATTATTCCTCCCATTGGGATTTTCTGTATTCTTATTGGCGAGTATATGGCCATGGTCTATCCTCAACTCAACCCGGCATTGGCGCTGCCTATGTTTGTCTTACAACAGTTTCCTCCTCTGGCAGCTGGGGTTATTCTTGCCACTTTGCTTATAGCTGTTACCGGTACCGGAGCTGGGTTGGCTCTTGGCTTTGCTACGACCCTAACGAACAATATCTACTTAAAGTATATCAACAAGCAGGCCAGTTCACGAATTACCTTGGTGGTTATGCGCTTGCTGATTATTATTGCTCTGGGTGGTGCGGTTTTCTTTACCATGGGGAATCTTCGTTCCGTCATTCTAGCTTGGGGCTTTCTCTCTATGGCGCTGCGCGGAGCAGTCCTGTTTATTCCTCTCTGTGCGGCTCTCTTTGTCAAAGAACGGGTGGCGCCACCCTTCGTGATCGCCTCGTCGGTCATTGGTTTAGCTACGGTGGTCGTCGGAGAATTTATTTTCCCCCCCTACCTGGACTCGCTCTTTATGGGGGTCTTGGCAGCAGCAGTTACCGTGGGGTTAGGAATGGCTCGCCAGGGCAACAAACCCCAGACTCCCACCCCAGGCGCTAGTGCCCGGAGACCCCAGGTCTAGTAGGAAAAGTTTGTTGGCACTTATTGGCATTAATTGGAACTTTCGTTCCAGTACCACGCTGTCGCATGTTGGAAATATCATCTCTACGAAAGGTGGGTCTTAACCTTGAAGGATCCCAGTGCCATGATGGAGCAAGTCTGGTTTTTAAATGCTATCAGCAAAAGCGCTTTCGAGACCCAAATGCTGTTGCAGAGCTTTTTAGAGCAGCAGGAGAAGCTGCAACAGGCAGCCACCGCTAGCAGAGAAACCGATGCTCAGTCGGCATTTCTGCAAGCCGAACTTGGTCGCAGCAGCCAAAGCTTTACTGCTTTGCAAAACAGTTTAGCCCAAGGGTTAGCTTTACTGGCAACTGCTCAACAAACTCTGGGAGGTGAACCCCATGGCAACATCTAAAATTATGAGCGCCGCAGAGGCGGTGGCAACCTTCATCCAGCCAGGTTGTCATGTCGCTTTCGGTGGGTTTACCATCCTGCGTCGTCCTATGACCATTGCCCGGGAGATTGTGCGTCAGGAGATCGGCGAGCTCTATGTGGCGATGAACGGCGGCACCCTGGTGGAGGAGATGCTGGCTGGCGCCGGGTTGATCAAATGGCTAGAAACAACCTATATCGGGCTGGAAGGTGGTATGCCGGTAGCTTATGCTACCCGCAAGTGTATTGAAGAAGGGGTAATCCAGCTGGTGGAGGACTATTCGAACTGGTCTTTTGCCCAACGCACCCTGGCAGGACGTTTGGGTTTGCCTTTTATGCCTTGCCTTAGCGACTTAGGAAGCGACTTAATGACCTACGATACCTTTGGCCAAGCTGGCTTGCGCGACCTACGGGAAGATGGCTCTCCGGGGCACCCTGGTATTCCTCCTGCGAAATATGCGGTTATTGACGATCCCTTTGCTGGGTTTGGCTTGCGCCCGGGGCTTTTTGCCTCCGGTCCCGATAACGTAGGTAATACCAGTAACTATTACCGCCAAGGTGGGGAGCTATCCACGAAGTATACTGGCAAGCCTGGGGTGAAGGTGCTACTGGTCCCTCCCCTAAAGCCCGATGTCTCGGTTATACGAGCCCAACGGGTAGCCACCGATGGCACAGTGCGTATTGATGGCTTAGTCGGTCCTGACTTTGACCAAGGTTTATGCGGCAAAACTTTAATTGTAGAGTGTGAGCGCCTCTGCTCGCCGGAAGAGCTGCGTCATTTACCGGAACGCAATATTATCGCCGGGCACTTTGTCGATGCTATTGTGGTGCAACCTTTCGGTGCTTATCCTACCGCTGTACCCGACTATTACGACTACGATTACAGCTGGTTTCGTAACTATACGACTGCTGTTAACCGTCGCTCTCTAGAGGAGGTAAAAGCTTTCTGGTTAGACCATATAGCTAGTAAAGACGATTGGGATTATTTAGAGCGCCAGGTAGGTTTTGCCCAGTTGGCAACTCTGCGAGCCGACCCTAAGTACCGCTATAATCCAGCTTTAAATGCGCTGCAATAGGAGGTGGAGTTGATATGGCTATAGATTACCAGAGCTATTTAGAGCAGTACGGTTTAACTGCTGAGGAACCTAATTATATGGAGCGGCTGGCCGTAGCTGTGGCACGGGAGATCAAAGACGGAGACTTTGCCTTTGTGGGGACTGGTACCCCTCTGCTGGCAGCCGGTTTAGCCCAGCGTACTCACGCTAAAGGGTTAACTATTATTCTGGAAGCAGGCACTGTGGGTGCCCCCATTACTCACTTACCTATTTCGGTGGCAGATCCCCGAGCTGCTTTTCAAGCCTCCACCCTCTCTTCCCTGGTGGATGCCTTTGGCACCATTGCTTCTCGGGGCTACTGTACGGTAGGAGTGTTGGGAGCTGCCGAATGTGATATGTATGGTAACTTAAACTCGACGACGTTGGGTCGCTACTGGCCGGCTGGGGTCTCAGAAGATGGCAAAGGTCCAGCCACCCGCTTCACCGGCAGCGGTGGAGCGAATAGCATTGCTTCTCTGGCAGATAAAATTATTATTATGATGGTGCACGAAAAGCGTCGCTTCCCACAGCGGGTGCAGTACCTTACTACCCCGGCGGGGATGCGAGGTCCCAAGGGGGAAACCCGCTTCGATTACGGCCTTTATCGCGGGGGAGAAGTGGTGATGATCTCTGACCTTTGCACCATGCGTCCTCATCCGGAAACCGGAATCTTACGGGCTACCGAACTGTTTCCCGGAGTTACCCAGGAGCAAGTGCAAGATGCCACCGGATGGGAGGTAGATTTTTCCCAGGTTGTTCCCATGTTGGAGCCTACCCCGGAGGAACTCTTTATCCTGCGCACCGCAGTAGATCCCCAGCGTCTCTACCTGGGACGCCAGAGGAAAGGAGGAGGTAACAAATGGCAACGAGAAGAGGAAAGGGTTCCAG
>WREE01000201.1 GCA_009779515.1 Symbiobacteriaceae bacterium | reverse complement strand
CGTACTGGGAGACCTTGGAGTCGGCGCCATTAATCTCATCGAAAGCAGAACCGGATCGGTCTTCATCAAAGGAGGGGTTTCCGGCAACTCCAAGGCGCAGGTTCGTGCTGCTCAAGACATATTTACGAAATATGTCTTGGATTCCACCCTGGAGTGTCAAGGTAAAATCAACATCGGCTTCTTCAGCCGCAACGCTTACCTCAAAGCCGATGAGCTAGTCATCGAATCTGGCCGCGGGCGTATCCAAGGCGGTAGAGCCGATATCGGCATTCTAGTAACGGCCAACGAAATAGGCTCCGAGATGGAAGCCCGCACCGAGCTACAGATTCGCGGCTTCTCCCGGGAAAAACTCAGCCAAGAGCTGGAAGACAACCTCAGGGAAAGTAACCAGTATCGTGAAATGATCGAAAAAGCTCAGAGAGACTTGGCTGAACTCGCCTCACGCAAAGATTTTACTCCTGCCCTTCGCACCCGCCTCAACAACACCTTGCGAGACACCTTAAGCAACACCCAAATAACTCTCAAACGCCTGGAAAAAGAGACCAAAAACCTCCAACGCTACCTCCAACTCCCCCACGAAGGGGAAATTCGCATCCGTCGTATTAACCGCAACGTAGTTTTCTATTATAATCATAATATCTACGAAATATATGATCGCAAGTTTGGCATCCGCTTCATCTGCGAAGAAGGGATGCTGATTGAAAAGCAGGGATAAAATTGAGGCTGAAGACAAAGTCTTCAACCTCTCGCCTTCAGAGTGCGCTCTTCGGCGAATTAAGTTATGTTCTTGCAATTAAGTTTGCTTTTTGACGCGCATGTCGCCAAAAAGCGGCTACTTTTATCCCTTTATGGTAAGTTAGGTAGGAAACAAAAAACCCGAAACCGGTTTTTTTCAATCTGAAATTTATAAATTTTTTGAAAAACCCCCATGAGCACAAAAAAAGCCACCTCTTTATAAGAGGCAGCTCTTACTTTTTGGTGACCCCAACGGGATTCGAACCCGTGTCGCCAGCGTGAAAGGCTGGTGTGTTAGACCGCTTCACTATGGGGCCATAGATTATGGCAGCATGCCTTCGCAGGCTGTATAATAATAGCATATATGTTTGAAATGTCAAGTGTCTTTGTTAAGTAGGAAATAATATTTTTCTGTAGATTGCTGTGATAAATCGTCTGAAGTAGCAACTGCGCCTGGTTGTTTAAAACTATCGCCTTCTTACCAGTGAGTTAGCGGACACACTAACACCAAGGAGGGTTTATGCATGAGTAACCAACGGGTCTTCCAAATGAAAATTAGTGCCATATATACTCTCTACATCCAAAAAATTACCAAAAAGGGGCGGACGAAAGATGAGCTCAATCAGGTTATCCAGTGGCTAACTGGTTACGACGAACAGGGCCTTTTAGATCAGTTTGACCAAGAAGCCGACCTGGCAATCTTCTTTGGGGAAGCGCCACAAATAAATACGAGTGCTGACAAGATCCGCGGAGTTATTTGTGGCGTTCGGGTGGAAAACATCACCGACCCGCTGATGCAGCAAATACGATGGCTGGATAAACTGGTGGATGAACTAGCTAAGGGTAAAAAGATAGCCCAAATATTGCGAAGCTAGATCAGAGGTGGATAACAGGATGGCTGCCAATTGAAGGTCATATTAGTTTTTAGGGAGAAGTTATTGATTACCAGGAAACGGTAAGGGCGAAGTAAGGTGTTTGTTTGCCGTTTAGGGTTAGGGGTATCCTTCGTAAAAGCTATTGACCGTATTGAAGGAGTGACCATGAAAATTCTCGATGTGCGCCGTGTAGGCTATAGCAACGCCTTACAGGGTGATTTGCGCTCTCCGGAAAGCTTTGCTTTCCCCGCTTGTCTGACTTCACTGCTGGAAGCTAAAGGTGAAGATATCAACCAAATAACCATCCATGCCCATGGCAGAGAGTATCTTAAACGCACCATATACGATGGCATCTTGGCGGCAACAGGTATGTCCTTTGGACTCCTCTGGAACAAAGATACCTGACCCAGCAGCTTCGATTTGACGGTTGTCAATCATCATGATACTACCATCGCTCGTGCCTTTAACTATGTAGGTTATGGTTTTGAAATTATAACCAAAGAAAGCGACAACTACGACCTCTTGCGCCAACGTATAGTCGCCAGTATTGATGCTGGTACCCCTGTGCTGGCATTTGGGATAATCGGACCGCCGGAGTGTTCCCTTATCTGTGGCTATGATGAGGATGGCACGGTTTTATTTGGGTGGAGCCATTTCCAATCCCGGGATCCGGCGGATTTAGCTGCTAACGGCATGTTCAAGACCAGTAAATGGTATGACGATTTGTGGAAAATCGTTCTTTGCGGGGCACCCCAAACAACCAGCATCAATGTAAGAGATATTGTCAAGCACGGTCTAGCCATCGCCACTGCTTCTTATTTAGGAGATAGTGATAACCCTGGAGGGGAAGAGGGTATGTATGCTGCGAGTTCCCTAGCATACGATGCCTGGATGGAGTATATCTCCCGGGAAGTCTACGACAATATGCCTAACGAAGAATTAAGGCGCCAGTATTGGTTCCACCATACCATGGTCGGTAGCAATGCCGAGGCTAAGGCTTATCTGGGAAACTTTTTACATTATCATACCGCAGGTGACCCAGAGCTTGGCCGTATTGCGGAATTATATGATGAGATTCACAACTTATCATGGCGGATATGGGAAGTAGCCGGAGGTAGCAATAATAAAGAAGCTTATCTCGCCCTTGCCGATTCCGCCAAGCGTGCTGCCATAGTTGATTTACTAAATCAGATGAAATTATTAGAGCTCCAAGGGGTTGACGGCTTTACCGCATGGCTGGCAGATAAGGAATAACTGCCCCTGACCAGTGCTTAGGAAGCTCCTGTGGTTTGCCATATAGCCTTTGGTTCGTCATATAAATAGAGAGAACCCCAGGTACCCTGTGACGCGAAGTCGCATGGTGCCTGGGGTTATATGGTGGGCGGGATAGGATTTGAACCTACGACCCCCTGAATGTGAATCAGGTGCTCTACCGCTGAGCCACCCGCCCGAAGAACTGTGGTGGGCCCACTAGGACTTGAACCTAGGACCAACCGGTTATGAGCCGGTAGCTCTAGCCAACTGAGCTAT
>WREE01000200.1 GCA_009779515.1 Symbiobacteriaceae bacterium | reverse complement strand
TCCCTTAGCCACCAAACCTTCGACACCAAAAAGAGATTGGTCTACCCCCAAACTATACAGGAGAGGAACTCCTACTATTTCGATGACGCCACTGGCTAAACGCGAAGCTAAAAAGGTTACCCCTTCGCGCCACACCAGTTCTTTTTCCCAACTGGGGCTGGTAAAGACCCAGAGTTTGTTGGTGATGAAAGCAAAGAGGACGGCGACTGCCCAAGCCACAGCGTTGTTGAGCGCCAGGGGGAGGGTGGTCGTTTGCTGTAACAAGGTGTAGGTAAGCCAGTTGACGGCAGTTGTGGCTACACCAAAGATTAAATAGCGCAGGGTCACCCGGAGGCCATCCTATAGTACCGCGCCAGTATGCTTTTGGTTTAAGGTGGCGACAATTATTTCACTGGCTTTGTCCAACTGCTCATAAGTGATAACCAGAGGTGGAGCAAAGCGCATAGTGTATTCGTGGGTCTCTTTGGTGAGAACACCGGCATGGTTAAGGGCTTGCACGTAAGGGGTAGCATTCACATGGAACTCAATACCGACAAAAAGCCCTCGCCCTCGTACTTCCTTGATATCCGGGTTATTCAACCCCTCCAACTTCTTCATGAAGTAAGCTCCCTTTTCAGCAGATTGCTGAGCCAGGTTATCCCGCTGGATAATTTCCATAGTTTTAAGAGCGATAGCGCATGCGAAGGGGTTACCACCAAAGGTAGAGCCGTGGGAGCCAGGCTCGAAGACGCTCATAATTTCGGCGGTACTGGCAATAGCCGAAACCGGCATGATGCCACCACCTAAAGCCTTGCCCATGATGAACATGTCAGGTTGCACTTCGTCATGCCAGGTGGCGAACATTTTTCCGGTGCGGGCAAAGCCGGTTTGCACTTCATCGGCAATCATTAAAATGTTGTGGCGAGAGCAAATCTCACGCACCTTCTTTAAATAACCAGCCGGGGGAATGATAATACCTGCTTCGCCTTGAATAGGCTCCACCAGAAAGGCTACGGTGTTGGGAGTAATAGCCGCTTCTAAAGCTTCAGCATCGCCAAAGTCGATAGCCGTATAGCCAGGGGTGAAGGGAGCAAAACCCCGCCGCGCCTTAGCATCGCTGGAAAAGGAGATGATGGAGATGGTGCGTCCGTGGAAGTTGCGTTTGCAGACGATAATTTCCTGCATACCGTCGGGAACACCTTTTTTGTCTACTCCCCAGCGGCGAGCGGTTTTCAGAGCAGTTTCTACCGCTTCAGCTCCGGTGTTCATGGGGAGTATCTTTTCCATTTTTGTAATTTCGCAGAGTTTTTCAAAAAAATCTGCCAGCATGTCGTTGTGAAAAGCCCGAGAGCTTAAGGTTACTTTATCCAGCTGAGCTTTGGCAGTTTCGATAATTTCCGGGTGGCGGTGTCCCAGGCTAACCGAGGAGTAAGCTGCCAGCATGTCGATATACTCTTTACCCTCCGGATCGGTTACGATGACACCGTTGGCACTACTGAAGACTACATCACGGGGATGATAATTATGGGCACCATACTTGAAGGTCTTGGCGATGATAGCCTGAGAGATACTCATCTGTTTGCACTCCTTTTCGTGTTGGGATATGTTGTAGTTCCCCTTGACTAAAGGGGAGTCCTTTATCCGCAGTTGGTAAGTACCTTATATTAAAAACAATACTTACCAAGCGCCCGGCAAAGCAGCGCTGCAAGGTTAGGGTTACCTCCCTGGTGACTTAATGGCGACAATAGTTACTTCCTGTCGGTTATGAAAGAGTTGGCGCTGGTGCGCCAGGCTATATTCTTGCTGCAGTAAAGATAGCCCCTGGTGGATAGCTGCAAAAGGTTTGCTGCCGGGGAGTTTGAAGGTCATGATCAGAAGGGAATCGGGAGCCAGTAGTGAGGCAGCGGCATTGACCAACTCTACCGAAGGGATGATATCCATACGCATGTCGTTAACCAGGAGGTTCACCGGTGTGCTTCGATATGTTCGCAAGAACTGTTGGGTGGTCATAGCATAGTGGCTAACTTGGGGGTGAGCCTTAATCCGGGGGTCTAAAGCGCCTGGGTCTACGGCAAGGACTTTTAAGCCACGCTCCAACAAAATTTTCGTCCACCCACCGGGTGCTGCGCCTAAGTCGAGAGCTACTCCCTGAGTAGGTAGCGAGAGCTGAAAACATTCTATGGCTTCCAGGAGCTTAAACTCGGAGCGGCTGATGGTGTCTGGACGTAAGGCATAAGCCACATGGCCACCATTCCAGGAAGAAAGGTTTTGTGATGCAAGGGAGAGCCCTAGGTATAAGGAAGTGCTGGTTACATAGCCGGAAATAATTTGTTCCGGATAACGGGTATGGTGGCTAAAACCGTTACCTATAAAATAGAGCTGAAGCAGTGTTCTAAGCTCTCCCTGGTAGCTGTCATTAAGCCCTATAGCCCGGCGAAGTTGTATGGCAAAGGGAGCTGTCTTAGACATACGGAGGGCGAAGCTGTCCAAAGCTTTGTCTAGTAATTCCGATCCCTCCGGAGCTAAATAATTGGTGATAACTGTGTCTACCGGAAAGATATGTTGGACAAAGAGGAGGCGGCTTGCTTGAATAGCTGGAGCTAATGCGGCGAAGTCTTGGGGGCAACTTGCCAAACCAACCCCCTTTTGTAGCCAGCTCTCCAAAGATAAGCCCCAACCCCCTCGCTGTAGCTCACTCCAAGCCAGCTGAGACGATTCTTCCCGGCAGCTAAAGATAATTTGCGGCAAAGTACCACCTCCCCAAAAGATATGTGATTAACCCCTGCCTCAGCATGGCGGCATGGCTTTTTAACCAGTTAGCCACCCAAAGGGGAGGCAGCTTGGAGGATGCTCCGCATCAGCACCTCGGTTCCTAAGGCACAATCGGCGGGTGAGGCGTACTCCACGGGGTTGTGACTAATACCGTCTTGGGTGCGCACAAAGATCATACCTACAGGACAGTAGCGCATAAAAGAGCTGGAATCGTGTCCAGCACCGCTCACCAGGTAGTGGTTGGGTACTCCCAAGGCTGTTATACTGTTAGCGATAATTTTTTGCATCTCCGGGGTGCAAGGGTACTCTTCAGTAGAGCTACCCCAGAGATCAATGGCAAGAGCTACCTGCCGTCGCTGGCATATCTCCTGGGCTTTTTGGCAAATTGCCTCGTAAAGCTGTAGACGCACCCCAGGTTTTTGGTGGCGAATATCGAAGGAAAAGCGCG
>WREE01000199.1 GCA_009779515.1 Symbiobacteriaceae bacterium | reverse complement strand
TAATCTCCCAAGGAGTTTTTTTCTCCACTTTAGCCCCCTCCTTCGCTACCACGGAGGTGTCCGCGTTCAATGCCTACTAAGTTGCGAACACACTGGGAGAGAGTCCCCAAAGTCGCTCCCATGGTAAAGGCGCGCATAGTGGAGTCATTAATATTTTTCATAATCCATTGTTGAATATCGTTGAAGCCAGTCCAAATAGCAGCACCCATGGGAACAGAACCTATGATGACAAAAGAGGCAGCTACCAGTAAAAGAGTTGCTTCCAGGGATCTGGCTCTAAAGGCACGATACGATGAACTTGCCAAGTAAAATGAAGACAAAGAAAAGACGGTCGCACCCAGCTGTGCTTGGGTGGAGGCATGAAGCCAGCTATAGAACCTGTTAGTCGAATGCCCTTCTAAAAATAAGCCACAGAATAGCACAAAGAAAAAGAAGCCTAACAAAACACAACTATACTGGTAATTAGGTCTTTTGGTAGCAATGTTACGAACATGAAGGCGAATAATACTCAAAGCACCAATTCCTGCTGCCCAGGCTACGGATAAGGTTACCGAGCGCATTAAATATCTGTTAGCAAACTGGTTAATAAATGGGGTACTCACGAAACCATTAAGGATCATGACGAAACCAGCCAGAAAAGTGAGTACTAATGGTACTGTCCTACGCATGCTTCTCCCCCCTTAGTATAGCGTTAAGAGCCTATCGATTAAGTTAGAACCAAAGGTTTGCAACACTATCCCCAGGATCATGACCACAATGAGCACAATTTTGCTGATGTCTTGTGCAGCCAGCATACCGGTACGTAAACGATCCTGGCTAAGGTAAGCAGAGGCGACGTACAACTCTTCAACCATTAAAGTATAGTCACAGGCGGCAAAGAGATACGGCTGTTGCAAAGTTCCCGTTTGACCTGCGATTTGAATAGCACCAACCACATTACCCACTTCCGCCAGGACAATAGCTTCAGCCGCCATACTACCAAAAATGTGTTGGGCGGCTGCACGTTCTCTCTGCAGAATACCGCATACACCCGAGGCAAACCCCCATTGCTCGGAGGAAAGAAAGCGCTGGTCATCAGTGCGGTAAGCATCTTGCTTGCCTTGTTCCACGTAAGCAGTCTGAACTACGGATTGTCCCACGGCTAATACTTCAGGATAACGATAGCAGACGATCATACGGGTATCGTACCTCGCCACCTGGTCAGCCACATAGCCCATAATGGTTAAAGCCGCGTAGGTAGGTGCCGAGAAACCGCTCATACCAGGGACAAAAACGATGGGACGACCCATTTCTGTAGCCCGACCTATCGATTCGTCTATAGCATCAAGTCCAGCTATGCGACGAAGTTTGGGCATAGGTTGGGAGCCAAGAGAGACTCTCCAGTAATAGATGACCATAGCGATGAAGAAAATGAAAAAAACCATCGCGGTAAGACTTACTCTGTTACTATCGCGTATTAACCATTTGGACAGTAAAGGCATAAGTGCATCGCTAATAGCAGCGGTGTTCATGCTGATATCACTCCTTCGTACTCTGATAGGTTATCAAAGTAATAATGGTGCTAGAGAAATGGTCTTTGGCACCGATACTTCATGGTGTTACCCCCTTTGTTGCATAAATTATCAAGTGACTTGCTACTATCTGCAGTGTTAAATGCCCAAAATATTAATATCTTGGCTATTGACAAGTTGCAAATTAATAGTGCAGATAAGAAACAAATCAAACTCACCTTCGCTAATCTTGGTCATATTTCCTTCTGATTTTTTAAAGTTGGCTCATAAAATAAAACCATTTTCTAATAACTACACAGCTATCCTCGCCGCCGGCACAAACTCGAAATAAACAGTGCCTTTCGTTATATTTTTAGACAAAAAATTATGCCAAAGAAGCCTGCTCTTACCAGAGCAGGCTTCAGACACTAAAAAATAGGTTGCAAGTTACTCCGGGGTATCGGTAAAGCTGGTAGTGCCTGTGAAATGGAAGTTGCTAATTTTCATGCCGGGTACTGAAGAAGCACCCATCATTGCCCCCATCCGCTTAACATCACTGGAAATTTCCTCAATTTGGTTAAAGGCTAACAGCATCGACTCCGTAAAGCGCATGTTGCGTACCGCTTGGGTAATCTTGCCGTTTTCCACCAGGAAGAAGCCATCTCGGGTGATACCTGTAAGCTGTGCTTGGCGTGCATTAACGGCATTCATATAGTGGAAGCGGGTTACCAGAAGGGCTTTATCGGTCTCCGCAATAATTTGCTCCAAGCTCTTGGAACCACCTGATACTACCGTGTTCGAAGGTGAAGCGCCACCGCGCCCCATGAACGCCATAGCATGTCCGGTGGTTTTCGTCCCCGCCTTGGCGGCGCTGGCTTGGTCATAAGCGACTTCCTTGGCGACACCCTTTTCCACTAAGGTCAGCTTGCTACGAGGGGTCCCCTCGCTATCGAAAGCGACACCGGGGCTTAAGGGATCAGTCCAATCGTCGACTACCGTCAGCTTTTCCGAAAAAACTTGTTCTCCTAAGCGATCGGTGAGAAAGCTCTGTTTGCTCTGCAGAGCAGCGCCGCTGAAGCTGCGCATAATGCTCCCCAGCAGGTTGCTGACAGCCATAGGCTCCAAGATAACAGTATAGGCACCGGGAGCAACATCAATAGGGTTTTGGTTTAACTGCGCCTTAGTTAAGGCTGTCTTAAAGACGGCAGCCATGTCCACTTCCTCGGGGGTGTTCGCCATCATGGTGGCGTAACCGGTGCCACCTTTATCATCGGAGATAAGTAGCGAGAAACGCACTTGGTTAGAATCGCTGAAGCGACGAATACCAGCCGAGTTCCCCATGCCACTGTTGCCAGCACGGTATGTTAGCTGACCAAAGGCGGTGTAGGGTTCGGGAATGCTCTTCAACCCTTCAGCCACCAGCTTGACGCGAGTTTCCACCCCAAAGCCTTCGTGGAGAGCTTGGTTGAACTGACGCGTCTCCATCTCTTGGGGTTCGGTCACCAGAGGGGGTTTCTCCTCTCCCTCGGGCAAGAGCGCTAGGTTGGCAATCGCCTCCGCTACAGCTTCGGCAATGCCTTCATCGCTCAGGAGGGTAGTGCTAATGCTGCTGGCCTTTTTCGCATCGTAGATGGTAACACTTAAAGTAGTGCGGTCTTCAAAAACATTTTGGTGAATCTCGGAGTTAGCAATACGGCTTAACCCTTCCGCACTGCTGGTTACCTG
>WREE01000198.1 GCA_009779515.1 Symbiobacteriaceae bacterium | reverse complement strand
TGGTCCTTGAAGAGGTTAGTGAGAAGTATAACCCTAGGGTTAACCAGATGGCAAACCCGGGCTAAGGCTTCTTCGTCGCATTCGATAACCGCATACTTTTTGCGAGGTTTACCCCCCCAGGTAGCATAGTCGACATATTCTGCCGTTATCCCGGCTATAAGATTAGCACCACTGCGGTTGGTGAAGTGAGACATTCCCGCCAGCTGTAGCCCTTGCTCGATCATACGCACGGAAGTGGTTTTACCGTTGGTTCCGGTGACCACTACCGTGGTAACCTCTTCGGCCAGAACTTGCAACAAAGATGGGTAGACCGCCAAAGCGATACGTCCGGGTACGGTAGTTCCCCCGCGCCCTAAAAGGCGTAAAAAAAAGCGGCTTACGCGACACAGCAGCAAAGCTAATCTGAGACGCATAAAAAGCCACCCCTCCCAACGATATACAATTATGCATGAATTTTTAGAGTGTATCTCACCAAACTACAAGCCCCTGACCTACCGCGAAGGCGTATAAAGATGCCAGAATACAATAGATACCAAAGATGAAAAAGTGTTGGCGCCTTGCCAGCCAAGTAACCAGGCGAATAGCCAACATACCGCTGAGAAGAGCCGAGATAAAACCTACTAGCTGGGGTAAAGCCAGAACAAACTGGGTACCCTGGTGCCAGGCACTTGCCAGTTCTAAAGCTCCAGCCCCCACCACCAGAGGGATGGATAAAATAAAAGCTAAGTTAACCGCAGCTTCCTTAGTGAAGCGACCCATCAGCCCCCCAAAGATAGCGCTACCGCTGCGGGAGATACCGGGCAAAATTGCCAACCCCTGCATAATACCGATAAAAAGCGCCGAGGAAAAGGGGGCATCTCCGGTGGTATATATCCCTTCTGGGGAGCGGTGGACGGTAAAGACTAAAACTGCCGTAATAGCTAAACAAATAGCTACCAGGTTAATATTTTCCAGATAGGTGGTTAGACCCAGGAGCTTAAATAAAGCTCCCAAAACCACCGGTGGGATGGTAGCGATGATTGCCAGAAGCAAGAAGCGTCTTTCCGGGGTGCGAATGCGATACTCTCCCTGGAAGATGTCACCTACCCAGGCGCAAAAAGCATGCCAGAGGGTAGCCACATCCCGATGGTAAAAAAAGAGAAGGGCTACCAAGGTGGCTAAATGCAGCAGCACCACAAAGGTAAGATCGACTTCCCCGGCTTCCCCTAAAAGGGTGTTATAAATAACTAAATGCCCTGAACTGGAGACAGGTAAAAACTCCGTAAAGCCTTGGATCGCTCCCGCTACTAACGCTTGTTGCCAACTCAAGGCTTACCACCTACTTTGCTTCATAAAATTGCCCACACCTGTCGGCGCCTGATCTGGCAAACAGTTGGTAACGGTTTACCAACCGTTTACGACTGCTTCTTCAGGCGTGGTCTTTTACGGCGACGGGGAGCAGCCTCGCTGCTCTCCCCCCGGAGAGCAGCTTCCTGCTCCGCTTCTTCCTGCAGTTTCTTTTGCATTTGCGGTGCTATAACATAGTCCAGATAGTAAAGCACCCCACCGGAGATACCAGTACTGATGATAATGAAACCCCAGTCCTGCCCTCCGTGGATGAGATTGATGGCGCCCATAGCTATTGCTACCCCTAAAGAGTAGATAGCGCACCACCTGGCAATGCGTAACGACATATCTATACCCCCGTTCCCACCCTCACACACGAGTATGATCAAAGGCTGGTAGTCATCTGTTAACTGTTTGCTGTGCGCTGTAATTGGTCCCAGGCATAATTTGTAAGTAAGTGTAAGAGCGTGCTTTCAACGCCTAGTAGTCCTTACCGACCGAGCTTAAAGGTCTCCTGGTCAACCAGCGGCAGGCCACCAAGAATGTTTGCCTTTCGCCTCATGATGTGTGCTACCAACAATAACATTTTTTAATTATCCGGTGTAACTGTTTTGGTGCTACGCACCTGAACAGTTACTATCCGGCAATAACTCGGGTTTGGCTTCCTCCGGCGACTCTTCACCCACCAACTCAATTTCCCAGTTGATAGCCTGAATATACAAATCCAGCCGACGGTAGGTAGCAGCTAAATCCTCCGCTTCTTTTTGTAAGCGGGAAGCTTTAATGGTGCTGACAAAACGTATTTCCGATTTGGTCATACGCGAGGGGGTTACTACCGTGCGGTTGACCAGCTGTAGCAACACCCGACGCTGCTCCTTCACCAGATTGCGCTTGGTTAACCAATTGTATAACGGTTCTCCCTCAATTATGGTAGCGGCATTGGTCTGGTCGATACGGCAGATAAGGGTTTGCAGCTCGCTGAAGGTATTTTTCATCTCCCTGAGGAGCTCCTCAGGATCTTCCGGAGGGTTATCCCCCATCTGCACCAGAGCAGAAAGGTTTAAGCGGTGTTCCAGTTCGTGAATGCGCTGTTGCAAATCGGCTCGTCGCACTAAGGCCTCTGCTAACTTCAAACAGATCCCTCGCTTTTAGAAAATTTTATTCCCACTCCACGGTGCCCGGAGGTTTGTCGGTAATATCGTAGACCACTCGGCTCACCTCAGGAATTTCTCCGGTGATACGGCGGGAGATGCGTCCCAACAAGTTATGATCCAAAGGGCTGTAACTGCCGGTCATGAAGTCTCTACTGTCGATGGCCCGAACTGCCACCACGGGGTGATAGGTGCGCTGACCTTCTTTGACTCCTGTAGTATACAAGTCGGTTAGAATAGCAAAGTATTGCCCGGGAAGATGGTCTCCCTGTTCAATTTCCTGGCGGACTATAGCATCGGCCTGACGCAGGATGTTCAGCTTTGCGGCGGTTACTTCGCCTAATATGCGCACAGCTAACCCCGGTCCGGGGAAGGGTTGACGGTGGGTAACCTTGGGCGGAAGACCCAGGATTTCACCCAGGAGGCGGACATCGTCTTTATATAGCTTAGCTAAAGGTTCGATTAAGGCAGAAAAGCTCATGCTAGCCGGTAAACCACCTACATTGTGGTGGCTTTTCACTGCAACCTGGTCGGGAGTTCCCGATTCCACAATGTCGGGGTAGATCGTTCCTTGGGCTAAGAACGGAATATCTCCCAACTTGGCAGCTTCTTCTTGAAAAACCGCAATAAACTCGGCACCGATAATCTTACGTTTCTGCTCGGGATCAGTTACCTTCTGCAGTTGGTGGAGAAAGCGGTTTTGGGCAGCCACCCGGATAAACTGTAACTGACGCTCCCGGAAGAGTTCCTCT
>WREE01000197.1 GCA_009779515.1 Symbiobacteriaceae bacterium | reverse complement strand
ACCCCAGCGACAGGGCTTCCTACTACTACGGGGACAGGACCTCCTACTACCCCGGTGACAGGGTCTCCTACCCCTCCGGAAACGGAGCCTCCTACCTCTCCGGAAACTGAACCGGAGTTCAGTCCAGGAAGCCAGGTAACTTCTCCCAGTGTAGATCCATCTTCCTCCCCTTCATCTCCTCTGGTGGAAGAAATAACCCTAGTAGAACCGGAAGATGAAAGACCAGATAGGGAAGAACCCGAGGTGGAACCTGTGGCCGAACCTTTGGGGCCATAACTTTTTAGTCGCGGTATCTGAAGAAAAACATGGGTAGGTAAAGCCCGCAAAATCATACTTTGGTGAACGCAATTCATGGGCTGTTATTCTGCTAGATGGGGGCTACCCGCCCCCAAGCCCCCGTCGCATTTCAGGCGCATGTCCTGAAATGCTTACTGGAACTACGTTCCAGAACCACGCGGTCGCGTGGTGGAGTAGAAGCCCGCATCTATAATTCTATGAGTGAACGCAGTTCCTGGGCTTCTACTTTTTTTCGAAGATGGAAGTAAAACCCTTGCCATTTAGCATGGTTATGATATAATAGCGCCAAAGCGTTGAAGGAGATAAGTAACTGTCAGGCGATTTACAGGAAAGCAGTCAAACGATTGAGAGCTGCCATACCAAATTACAGTGAAATTCCCTCCGGAGCTATCCGCTTAAAACTACAGGATAAAAATATCCCGGTGAGTAGGCGGCATCGTTAGTTGGCGTTAACAACCAGAGAATCTGGGCAAGGTGTAACATTTTGCCATAGATAAAACAGGGTGGTACCACGGCGCCTCCGTCCCTTGACGGAGGCGCTTTTTTGCTTAAATATCAACCTTACTAAGGAGTTGTCGGCTTTGTCTAATCTAGTGACCAGAGAAAAACTAACCAGGCAAGTTGAGTTGATGGGAGAAGATGCAGCTCAGCTTATCGCTCAAACTAGGCATAGTAAAGAGCTGGGAGAAGTTCGTATCAAACTTTTGGGGCGTAGCGGTAGCCTAAATAACTTGCTGAAGGAGATGGGTCAACTTGCTGCCGAAGATCGCCCTTGGTATGGAGAGCTCTGCAACCGCTTGCGTGAGGAAGTTACCCGTCTTCTAGCTGCACAAGAAGAAGAATTTACCCAACGGGAAAAAGAGTCTACCCTGTTAGCGGAAAAAATAGACCTCACCCTACCTGGGCAGATGAGAGCCAGAGGCTCCTGGCACCCGGTGAGCTTAGCCCAGGAGCAAATGGAGAGCATCTTTTTAGGAATAGGCTTCTCTATTGTCACAGGACCGGAAGTGGAAACCGATTACTACAACTTCCAGGCGATGAATATTCCGAAAGATCATCCTGCTAGAGAAATGCAAGATACTTTTTATCTTACTGACGATCTCTTGCTCCGCACTCACACCTCACCCATGCAAGCTCGCACCATGGAACGTTTTGCTCCCCAAATTCCTCTCAAGGTCATTGTCCCAGGTAAAACCTACCGTCGTGATGAAGATGCCACCCATACCCCCATGTTTCATCAAATTGAGGGGTTATATGTCGACAGAGATGTCTCTCTGGCGCATCTCAAGGGGGTTTTACTTCACTTTGCCAGGGAAATGTTTGGTCGAGAGCGGGAGATTCGTTTGCGTCCTAGCTTCTTCCCTTTCACCGAACCCAGTGTAGAGGTAGATATCTCCTGCTTCCACTGTGGGGGAACAGGATGTCGCCTTTGCAAGCAAACCGGTTGGATTGAAATTTTAGGTGCTGGTATGGTTCATCCCCATGTTTTGCAGGGCTCGGGATACGATCCGGAGGAGGTAAATGGTTTTGCTTTTGGTTTAGGAATTGATCGGGTAGCCATGCTCAAATTTGGCTTAGACGACTTGCGGGCACTCTTTACTAATGATGTTCGCCTTCTTAAAACTTTTCATTAAAGATAAAAAGTGATGAGCGCGGTGGTAACTATTTAACGCCTCGCACCTAAATGGATCCATCTTAGAAAGGGAGATGCCTAAAATATGCAAGTACTGCTACCCTGGTTACAAGAATTTCTTCCCGAATTGGCTATAGACGCCAAGGCGGCTCTGGATATCGTAGCTCGTCTTACTGCTTCCGGCATTGAGTGCGAGGAACCCCAGGAACTGGCTCCCGGAGTAATCGCCATCGAGCTAGATTTAACCCCCAACCGTTCCGATTGCCTTTCTCTGCTGGGGGTAGCTCGTGAAATAGGAGCTCTTTATAATCTGGCTCTGACTTATCAAGAAGCTCCTCCCCTGCCAGTACGGGTAGCTCCTGAAGTCATAACCATTGCCGCTGGGGAAAGTTGTCCTTACTACCTGGGATTGATCATCGATAAAGTACAGGTAGCGCCCTCTCCTCTGTGGCTCCAGGAGAAGTTGGAAGCCTCAGGAATGCGTCCCATTAACAATGTGGTCGATTTGGCTAACCTGGTGATGTTGGAATTGGGCGAACCTTTGCATACCTTTGATTACGACCGTTTGGCAGGAGGAGGGATCCATGTTCGTTATGCCGCACCTGAAGAAGAAATTACCACTTTAGATGGGGTGCAGCGTAGACTTAACCGTGATACTCTGCTTATCTGCGATAAAGTAAAGCCGGTAGCCATTGCCGGAGTCATGGGGGATGCTTTAAGCGAAGTTACCCCCGCTACCCAGCGGTTGCTCATTGAGGCGGCATGTTTCGAGCGCCGCTCCATCCGTCGCACTTCTAAGGAGCAAGGGTTGCGTAGCGAAGCTGCCATCCGTTTTGAAAAAGGGGTCGACCCAGCTATCCTGAAAAAAGCTCTGGAACGTTATGCTCAGCTAGCTGTAAGTTTAGATCTAGGTACCCCCCAAGGAAAAATCCTCTCAGCCACTATTTATGGGCCGGAAGCTACCCGAACTATACTCTTACGCCACAAACGCCTCTGGAGCATCACCGGTTTACCTGAAGACAATAATAAAGCTGCAGCGATGCTGCAGCGTTTAGGATTTACTCTTACCTCCCAAGATAAGGGGTGGTTAGTAACCGTGCCTACCACTAGGCAAGACCTTCATGCCGAGATAGACCTTATAGAGGAAGTAGCTCGTCTTATCGGTTTTGCCGAACTGGAAGCTAAACTTCCCTGGGGAGTAACTACCCCTGCCTTCTACACTTCACGGCAACAAGCTCTGCGCCAAATACGCCTCTGTCTTATACGTTGTGGTTTAAGGGAAATAGTCAACTACTCCTTTTTGCATGCCGATCACCGGTT
>WREE01000196.1 GCA_009779515.1 Symbiobacteriaceae bacterium | reverse complement strand
GGGTATAACTTGGTGGTATGGTACTGCCACCCTGCTAAGAGGCCCGCATCTCGCGCCAAAGTAACGGGATTGCAGCTGATATAAAGAAGCTCTGGCACCTGAGCTGCAGCAATAGCCTGGATCAAGCTGGCTTTTAACCCCTGGCGAGGTGGATCCACCACCACCAGGTGGGGTCGTACTCCTGCTTGCAAGAGAAGGGGAATTTGTTCTTCACTACTTCCCGGTATAAAGGAAACATTGTGGATACCGTTGGCAGCAGCATTTTGCTGAGCATCGGCTACCGCCACAGGGTTATACTCAATGGCATAAACTTCCTTAGCTCGCTCGGTTAGGTAAGTGGAGATAGTGCCAATACCACAATAAGCTTCCACCACGGTTTCGTTACCGGAGAGGGAAGCCAGTTGCAGAGCAGTTTCGTACAAAGTGGCAGTAAGAAAGCGGTTACTTTGCCAAAAACTGCTACCCGAAATATTGAAGGAATAAGGACCTATGCTATCGCGAAGTTTAGCGCTTCCCCAAAGTAACTGTTCACGGCTACTTAAAATGGTGTTACTCCTTTGGGTATTGATATTTAAAACTACCCCTACTAGTTGGGGTAGGGCCTCCCGCAGAGAGGCTACCAGCAGCTCTGCTCGGGGAAGGGAGTTACCGTTAATCACCAAAGTAATTAAAACTTGCTCATCTTCCCGGTTAGTGCGAATCATCACGTGGCGTAGCAAACCTTCCCTGGTTTGTTCATTATAAGCTGTTAAGCCTAACTGG
Organism: Symbiobacteriaceae bacterium; assembly: GCA_009779515.1. GTDB lineage: Bacteria > Bacillota > JAAYKD01 > JAAYKD01 > WRDA01 > WREE01. Next base: position 2,499 of record WREE01000196.1, on the reverse strand, counting down.
GGTAATATTTTCACCAGGCTTTGCAACGCAAGGTTAGCCACCGGTGACTGCATAGAACAATGCGAGATAGGAGTTAAACGGTGGCTGCGGGGAGCGTAAAAACCGATTTGCAGTTTAGAAGCTTCAGCCACGCAGGGTAACTGGACTTTATTACGAACTCCCTGGAGCTGTTCCGAGTAGATCACCGAGGCTATTTCCACTTGCTGTTTAGCCAAGTGAAGAAAGCTGTGCTGGGTTTGAGCTATTTTCCAAGCTAAACCAGCCTGGTAGTCCCAGTGCTGTAGTTGGCACCCGCCACAACTGTCATGGTGCGGGCAAAAAGGGGTACGACGCAGGGGTGAAGGCTGGAGTAAGGTGTGAAGGGTGCCACGATAAAAGCTCTGGCGTTGTTCGGTAACAGCCACCAGAGCGCGCTCTCCGGGTAGTAAACCGGGGACGAAGACCGGTACCCCCTGGTAGCGTGCCACCCCTTCCCCCAGCTGACCAAGACTATCCCCTTGCAGCTCCCATATAGCTTCCTTTATTTCTGGCATGAAAGACCCTTTCTTAATGTATAAATGATGAGGTGAGCATAATTTACCACCCTTTAACCCCTGAACAACTGGCTTCCCTGGAAAAACCAGCTCGCTACTTGGGAAACGAAATAAACAGTATTCGTAAAGATGCTACCACGGTGGATGTTCGTATGGCTTTGGCATTTCCCGACCGTTACGAAATAGGCATGTCTCACTTAGGTTCTAAAATTCTCTATGAAATAGTGAATAACCTCCCTTGGGCTGCCATGGAGAGGGTTTACGCTCCCTGGGGCGATCTTGAAGCGCTATTACTGGCTAGGCATCTTCCTTTGTGCACGCTGGAAAGTGATAATCCTTTATCGGCTTTTGACCTTGTCGGCTTTTCTTTGCAATATGAGCTGCTGTACACGAACATCCTAAATATGCTCCATCTGGGAAACATACCCCTCTATAGCCACCAACGGGGGGGAGATGACCCTCTGGTGATTGCCGGCGGACCTGGCGCCTATAATCCCGAGCCGTTGGCTCCTTTTCTCGACATAATTCTTTTAGGAGATGGGGAAGAAGCTCTTCCCGAACTTTTAACGTTATACCGTCAACATAAGACCAGCAGCAATTATACGCGACATAACTTCCTGCTGGCAGCAGCTTCCCTTCCCGGTATCTATGTGCCCGCCTTATACCGGGAGGAGTACAGCTCCGAGGGTAGGCTATTGGCGCTGCAAAGCCTCTACCCCCAAGCACCACTTCCGGTTCCTCGAGCTATTGTCCCAGATATGGATAAAGTGGCCGCTTGTCTCCATCCTTTACTGCCCTATGTGGAGATAGTTCACGACCGAGGGATGTTGGAGCTATTTCGAGGTTGCAGTAACGGGTGTCGTTTCTGCCAGGCAGGAATTATTTATCGCCCTGTGCGTGAGCGTTCTGCGGAGTTGCTTATACAGCAGGCGGCGGCGCTGGTGGCAAGCAGTGGTTATGATGAAATTTCTTTAACTTCACTATCCAGTATGGATTATACCCAACTTTCCACATTGGTTGAGGAACTGCTCAAGCTATATGCTCCGGCGGGAGTTGGGTTGGCTTTACCCTCCCTTAGAGTCGACACGGTATCTTTAGAACTCTTGCAAAAAATTCAACAAGTGCGCTCCTCCGGACTGACCTTGGCTCCTGAAGCTGGTAGTCAGAGGTTGAGGGACATCATTAACAAGCAAGTTACGAGCGAAGATATCGAAACTGCTATCTGTGGCGCCTTTGCTGCAGGATGGAGCAGCATTAAACTCTATTTCATGATTGGTTTACCTGGGGAAGAAGAGAGCGACCTGGTGGCTATGGTAACTTTGGCACAACAAATAGTGGCTTGGCATAAAAAGTATAAACCTCCCGGTAGGCTGCGTTTGAGCATCAGTGTCGCACCATTTGTACCTAAGCCCCATACCCCTTTCCAGTGGTGCGGGCAAGATCCCTTACCTGTTATCCAAAGCAAGCAACAATTTTTAAGGCAAGAGCTGCGCAAGCTAAAGGGGGTAGAGTTTGCTACCCATGACCGGGAGACTAGCTTCTTGGAAGCAGTTTTGAGCCGTGGCGACAGGCGGCTAGCGGATGTTGTTCTGGCTGCCTGGCAGCGGGGAGCCCGCTTTGATGGTTGGAGTGAATGTTTTAAGCCGGAGGTGTGGCAGGAGAGCTTCCGTGCTTGTGGTATCGACCCGGTAAGCTATGCCACTAAGGTTATACCCCTCACTGATCCATTACCTTGGGATCATCTCGACAGTGGAGTTAGTAAAAGCTGGCTAGCCACCGAATACCGCAAAGCTCTAGCGGGAGAGCTAACCCCGGACTGCCGCCAGGGAGTTTGCTCCGGTTGTGGTGTCTGCTTTAGCTATGGCATATCTCCTATTTTGGCTAATAAACAAACCTAAAAACTAAAAGTATAGACGCGCATGAACTGCGTTCACCCAGAAAATGATAGATGCGCGCGTCTATTCGC
>WREE01000195.1 GCA_009779515.1 Symbiobacteriaceae bacterium | reverse complement strand
TTAATTTGGCAGGTGGCACTGTGTATACCATCTCCCGCCAGAGCAGTTATCGTCACCTCTCCGGGGCGGGCGCCGTAGACCATACCATTTTGGTCTACGGTAGCAACCAAGGTGTCCGAAGAAGACCAGGTGACGTTAGTAAGATAGACAGGGTTTTCGTAGTTGGCATCCTCCGCCATCACTGCTGACAGGTAGATGGATGTTTTTTCATTTAGGGTGATGATATCCCCTGGGAGATAGGGAGCGGGAGGCAGAATCGCCATGAACATGGTATCCAAAGAGACAACTTCCACGATGATGACCAGTTCCTGGTGAGCATAAGGGTCTAAGGATTTAGCCCGTATGTAAGTTTTACCAATATTATGGGGATAGACATACCCTACTGGGTTCGTCCCTTCTTCGGGAAATTGGCTTACGGTGGCAACCGCTGGGTTGTCGCTGCTGAAATCTACCAGCTTGATGGTAGCGTTATCGGGTTGAGGATAGACAGATATCTCCCCTATTTCTCCCAAGGGAAGGGTCATAATCCAGGTGTCGGCCTGTTCATCGTAAATGCTGTGGGTGGTTTCCACAGACAGAGCATCAACTTCGATATAATTGGCACCGCGAATAACCGTAATATCACAGGATGCCTTGGCGCCTGGCTTGGTAAGGGCGGTTATGGTAGCTTCCCCTGTCCCTGCGGCAAAAACTCGCCCCTGAGCATCTACGGTGACTACAGATGTATCGGAGGAAATCCAGGTGACGTTATACACCGGAATAGACCAGTCTACCAAGTTTTTATCGATATATTTGGCATAAAGAGAGTAGTAATCTCCCAGTTCCAGACTAAGCTTTTCAGGTTCGATGACGAAAGTAAAATAGTCATGAGGGTAAAGGGAAACATCCAGGGTGACCGGCCTCCCCTGGTAAGCAGGATCCAGGGGAGTTATATGAATAATCTTTTCATATTTCCCCGTTTGCGATCCGGCAACGATTTTGCCGTCATTATCTACAACCATTACTTTCTCGTTGCTGCTGCTGATGGTGAACTGCTTGATGGTGGCGTTGTCAGGCCAGATAAATACCTCAATTTGCCCAATATCCTCTTCCACCATTTCAATATAATAATCGCTTCCTTCATTGCGTACATGGGTGCCTGACACGAAAACATTCTGCACCGGGACATGGCTGGGTCCTATAACGACTTCAATGTCACAACTACCCCTGGCGCCATTGCTGTGGGTGGCGCTGATGATAGCCTTACCGGGAAAATGGCCTACTATGGAGTAGGTTACGCCATTAGGATCCAGTTCTACGGTAGCTATCTCCGGATGGGAGGAAGACCAAGTTACATTGCGCAGTATCAGAAAGGGAGCTGATGGATGCATCGAAGTGCCGTAGGCTTCCACCAAGATTCTCGAGCCCATAAACAGTTGGCTGCTGGCAGGAATAACCTTTATTTGTTCTACCGGTTCGACGAAGACAGTGATTTCCAGAGTTTGGGAGTAGGAACTGTCATCCGCTGTAACAAAGAGCGAAGTCTTCCCTGGGGTTAAGGCGGTGATTTGCACAACCCAAAGGCTGTCCAAATCTGTTTCTGGAGTATCTACTCTTGCCACAGCAGGATTAGCGCTGCTGATATGCAGGAGTTGATTGGTGGCATCACGGGGTTCAACCATCAACCCCATCAACCAAATTTCTCCCTCCGCCAGATACTTTACGAGATCATCTGGGTTGCTTAAATGCACCAAAGTCACGGGGATGGAGGGACTGGCTGCTACTTCAACCAAGGGCAGCCCTGTGGCCAACAAAATAAGTACGGTTGCGATAAATAGCAACAAGTGACGCCTTGCACCATTTTGATACCCAAGTTCTCTTTTCATTGGTCGCCTTCTTTCCAAGATATTAGGGAAAAAAGCTGATACTTGAGGCTTACTGTGCTCACGCTTAACCTTAGGGTAACTCCTCAGGCGCTACCCACCTGGGGAGTTTGAGGCTGCGCGCAAGCAAGGTGCTTAAAACATAGTTTTTGTAAGTGCCATCCACATTAAAATAACATTTTCAGTTTCGGGAACATTATAATAAATTCCTGCAAACTATTCCTTGGTGGGTACAACAATACAAATGATTTATACTGTAATTCGCAGATTCCCGAAAAATTTGTCGAGGACTGTCACGGGACAAAGGGAAAATAACCGAGTGCCAAATAAAAAAGCCCCGGAGCAACTGCGTTCCGAGGCTGATATTTTCTTCGGACTAAGAGTGCGGCTTCTGCGGAAGCTTTCAGGTTGACGGTTGAAGCTGCGTCCTGCCATAACGGCGGTGCAGCTCTACTGTCCGAAAATTAGGATTGCCTGTACGATTGTTATTCCAAACTACTCTGCATATCTAAAAGCTCATTTGGGGTTAATAAGACTAACTCTTCATTTATCCATCTTGGAAATCTTAATGTTCCCTTTTTCCAATCTTGCAAGAGTGATTTGGAATAAAAATCAACCTGACATAGGTGAATTTTAGCCAATTTTTTTAGTGTTTTTTCAGCCAATTTAGCTTCATACGGCAACAGATGGTATGCTCCTACCATTCGAACAGAAGGATGTAATGCGTTGATAAGTATTTTCATTGCATTTATACCTTGCTCATTTGAAAATAATTCACTAATTAATTTAATATATTCATAAAAAAAATTATCCGCTTCTTCGTCACCTTGAGAGAGTTTAGTTGAATGAGTTATGATTTTTGCTATTAACAAGTCTACCTTTACATCAAATTCGTTCAGCATATCGCTACCTCGCAAATTCTATGACTATGCCAAGTTCTTTGGCAATTCTAGGTAACCTCTAAGAACATAAAAAATAACCAGTTAACCAACTCTAAAGCAGAGTAATGGAGCATCATGATGAGATAGACTGGATAAACATGCGAAATACCAGTGATTTGAGCTAAGAAAGAGTAAATACCGGGTTCCAGCTACCAGAACCCCTCAAGAGTACAGACTCCAAGCCCTACAACATACAAGGTGCTCTGCCAAGCCTAAGAAGCGTAGTATACCGGAAGATATTATAGGCCAGATTTTTCAGCCCTAAGAAGAGGCGGTCGACCACCTTTACCTTCTCTGGCTCTATCGGGTTTTGCTTCCTCTAATAAAGGAAGTAAGATTTTCCAGTTGATAACCTTGTTGAGCCATTCCAGTTTGTCTCCCATCTGGCTAAGGCGTCTTAAGGCGGTTCCTTCATCATCGAATCCAAGCTACAACATACCGCTACCTCCTATAGATGCTGGTATC
>WREE01000194.1 GCA_009779515.1 Symbiobacteriaceae bacterium | reverse complement strand
CGTCCCGCTGAAATATGTGTACACTTACTGGACCCGGGGTCCCCGCGCACATGTGCGTGGGGTGGGAGCATCCAGGGGTTTGGGGGCGGGTAGCCCCCATCTATCAGAGTAGAAGCCCATGAACTGCGTTCAACCATGGCATGATAGAAACGGGCTTCTACTCTGCAATTAACCATCCTAGTCCAATTGCTCCCTTTCATGAGCAATTTACCACGCTGTATCAACGGCGAAATGGAGTACAATATATGAAAGGAGGAGGGTAGCTAGATGGAAAACAGAGCTCTGAAGCAGATTCTGCTGAAGGAGCAGTGGTGCAAAGCGTGTTCCATTTGTATAGCCTTTTGCCCCCGCCAAGCCTTAACAGCTAACTCCGAAGGAAAACCTGTTTGGAATGGGGATCTATGCATTCGTTGCAGTCTTTGTGAACAACGCTGCCCCGATTTTGCTATTTACTTAGGGGAGGTGGAGGTATGATTAAGCCGATACTCATGCAGGGTAATGAGGCCTGTATAGCCGGTGCTTTGGCAGCAGGTATGGACTTCTTTGCCGGCTACCCCATAACTCCCTCCACAGAAATTGCCGAACTGGCTGCCGAAAGGCTTCCTGCTCGTCAAGGACGTTTCATCCAAATGGAAGACGAAATCGCCTCCATGGGAGCAATCATCGGTGCCAGTCTCACAGGGCGCAAAGCGATGACTGCTACTTCTGGTCCCGGCTTTTCTCTGAAACAGGAAAACATTGGCTATGCGGCTATTACCGAAGTGCCTTGTGTTGTTGTCAATGTGCAACGAGCAGGTCCTTCCACCGGTATCCCTACCGCTCCTGCCCAAGGGGATGTCATGCAAGCGCGCTGGGGAACTCACGGAGATCATCCTGTCATTGCTCTTTCACCTTCTTCGGTGGCTGAAACCTTCGATCTCACCTTTCGCTGCTTTAACTTGGCGGAGCGCTTTCGCACCCCGGTAATCCTCCTCCTGGATGAAATTGTGGGTCATATGCGGGAAGCTATAGTTTTGCCGGCAGTCGAAACCCTGGAACTGGTACACCGCCTGCGCCCCAGTGGTGATCCTGCTAAGTACATACCTTACGATGCTCCTTTAGGTGCCAGTGCTCCTATGGCAGATTTTGGCAGCGGTTACCCTTACCATGTAACCGGTTTAACTCACGACCGCGAAGGGTTCACCACCGCTAAACCCAGTGAGGTAGAATTTCTCATTCGCCGCCTAGCATCAAAAATCGAGATGAACTTAGAGGAAATACTGCAGTGGGAAGAGCTCCAGGTGGAGGATGCCGATATCTTGCTGGTTGCCTATGGGGCTACCGCTCGTTCGGCACGAGCCGCTATGAAGCAGGCTCGGGGAAAAGGTATTAAGGTCGGCTTGTTCCGTCCCATGACCATCTGGCCTTTTCCGGAAGAAGCTTTACGCCAAGTAGCTATCGGCAAACAGGTTATCGTACCCGAAATGAACTTAGGGCAACTAGCTTTGGAAATTGAACGGGTGGTGCATAAAGATATCACCACCGTCACCCAAGTAGACGGAGAGCCACTCAAGCCGGATAAAATTTTGGCAGCTATTTATAACCTAGCTGGCACCGGGAAGGGGGTTTAGGCGATGGGTTCTGTAGCTCATAACTATTTGCGAACCTCTAAAATGCCTCACATCTGGTGTCCTGGGTGTGGCAACGGTATCATTACCCAAGCTCTTTTAAAGGCTATCGATCAGCTACAGTTGGATCCGCAAAAAATAGTCGTAGTCTCCGGTATCGGCTGCTCCTCTCGAGCTCCCGGGTACCTGGACTTTAACACCCTGCATACCACCCACGGTCGTGCCTTAGCCTTTGCCACTGGGGTCAAGCACGGTAACCCAGACTTAACGGTAATCGCTCTCACCGGTGACGGAGATTGCGCCGCCATTGGAGGCAATCATCTTATCCACGCCTGCCGTCGTAATATCGATATCACCACGGTAGTTTTTAACAACAATGTGTATGGTATGACCAGTGGGCAGTTTTCACCCCTTACCCCGGTAGGGAGTTACGCCACCACCGCTCCTTACGGCAACATCGACCGTTCCTTCGATCTCTGTCAACTGTCACAGGCTGCCGGAGCTTCCTTTGTGGCACGTTCCACCACTTATCATGCTAACCATCTCAAAGATATGATCGTCAGTGCTCTACAGAACAAAGGTTTTTCGCTGGTGGAAGCCATGACTCATTGTCCCACCTACTTCGGGCGACGCAACCGTATTGGCGGACCGGTCGAAATGCTGAAACAACAGCAGGAGCAAGGGGTAACCGTGCAGGCTGCTGCCCGCATGACCCCCGAGGAGTTAACTGGTAAGTACCTGATCGGCGAATTGCACAACCAACCTTTACCGGAATTCTGCGAGCAGTACCAGCAAGTTATTGCCAAAGCAGGAGGTGCCAGGTAAATGACGAATATCGAAATTCGCATCAGCGGGTCGGGAGGACAAGGCATCATCACTGCCGGCATCATCTTAGCGGAAGCAGCGATCATCTGCGGTAAGAATGCTCTCCAGAGCCAGTCCTATGGTCCCGAAGCTCGGGGAGGTGCTTCTCGCGCCGAGGTTATAATTTCTGATAGCGAAATTGACTACCCTAAAGTAACCGCCCCTAACATTTTTATCGCTTTAACCCAACAGGCTTACGAAGGTTATAAGAGCGATCTGGTGGAGGACGCTGTTATTTTAGTGGATAGCTCGATCAGCGCTACCGCCAACCATCAACAGAAGCTTTATCAGCTTCCCATTCTGGAGACAGCGCAGAGTAAGCTCCGACCGGTAGTCGCCAATATCATTGCTTTAAGCGCTTTGGTACGCCTTACCTCTTGTGTCTCCCCGGAAGCGTTGGAGCAAGCGGTTTTGGCTCGGGTGCCTCGTGGCACCGAAGAGATGAATAAAAATGCTCTGCTAGCCGGAGCCGATTTAGTAGACAGTCTGTCGTAATAATTACAATTTTTTTAAGGAGGAAGATTCATGTCCGATTTCAACGCTTTCCAAATGGCCCAAAGACAAATTAAAGAGTGCTGCGACAAACTTGGCCTCCCTCCCCAGTACTATGAGCTACTCAAGCAACCCCAACGTCTGGTTTACGCCTCCGTCCCGGTGCGCATGGACAACGGGGATGTGCAAACCTTCGACGCTTTCCGCTCCCAACACAATATGGCTATGGGTCCTGGTAAAGGTGGTCTCCGCTTCCATCAGGATGTCGACATAGAGGAAGTTAAAGCCCTCTCTATGTGGATGACTTTCAAATGCTCCGTCTTGGGTCTCCCCTATGGTGGTGCTAAAGGTGGCAT
>WREE01000193.1 GCA_009779515.1 Symbiobacteriaceae bacterium | reverse complement strand
GTACTCATCCACCATGATATATTGAAACTGCTCCTGGTAATTGCGAAGCACCTCAGGGTGCCGCGTAAAGAGGATAACCGTGAGGTTAATAAGGTCGTTAAAATCTAGGGAATTATTTCTTTGCAGCAGTTGTTGATATTCCTGGTAGATACGTGCCACGTTGCGGGAGTAGTGGTCGATAGCTGCGCTTGCGAGCTCTTCGGGGGTTTGCATACTGTTTTTAGCCCGGTCGATGATGGCGTAGACAGCACCGGGGGTGTAAATTTTGTCGTCCAAGCCCAAGTTACGGATGATCCCTCGGGTGGTGCGTTCGGCATCGCCGGCATCGATAATGGAGAAACTGCTTTTATAGCCCAAGAGATCGATATGGCGACGCAGGATGCGTACGCAAGTAGCATGAAAGGTGAAGACCCATAACCTGCCGGCTCTTGCTCCTACCATTTCCGTAGCTCGATAACGCATTTCGGCGGCGGCTTTGTTGGTAAAGGTGATAGCCAAAATCCGCTCTGGTGCTATCCCTTGATGCAACAGCCAAGCAATGCGGTGGATAAGGACGCGGGTTTTACCGCTACCGGCGCCAGCCAAGATAAGTACAGGCCCATGGCAGTACTCCACTGCCTCTTGTTGCTGGGGATTCAATGAAGCCTCCATGTCCATTTCTCCAACCTCCCGGAATATTTTTGACCATTGTTGTAAATTAATGGCCATGTTGAAGGCAAACTTTCCCCACCGCATCCTGTGGTATGTTGAAGGTGTGCTTTTATGGTTTACGGTGTCAAGGAGCTAAGTTTGGTTACTCTTACCGGAAATATTTTCGATGGTCAAAGCCATAATGATAATGGACGCAGTTTCCTGGGGGGTAACATCGAGCATACCCGCAGCAGCTTCCTGAGCTAGATGGCGGGTGAGACGGCTAGCGATAACAGCTTTCTCCCTGGGGTCGGTGATTATTTGTATGGTGCCGTTACAAATGACGGAACGAAAATAGGTGCCAAAGCCACAGAGTAGCCCATTGGGGCTATCCTTGATACTGCTGCATTCTGCCACTACATAAGAGGCTTTAGGGTTTTGGGCGATAATATCTAGCTTACGCCCGGCGGTAGCAGCGTGGAAGTAGAGCTTGCCTTCCTCGTAGAAGTGATTTAAGGGAATGCCGTAGGGAGTGTCGTGATCACACAGGGATAATACACCAAAGGTGGCTTGCTGGAGAAACGCCAGAGCATCTACCTCATCCATCTGTCGGTCTTGACGTCGCATCAAAGATACACCCCGTTTCATGGTTTTCTACTAATTAATGATTCGCCTTGGGCGGTCAAAATCCTGCAACCAAGGAATTTGGAAATATACAAACTCCCCTATTGCATAATTATCCAATTAATGGTATATTATACAGCAACGAACTGAGGCTTTCCTTATCTCCCTTGCAAGTAAGGTAGATTAGCCCCTTTCGTGAGGTCAAAGTAACAGAAAGGAATGTGTACCCTCAATGAAAACGTATATCCTCAGGCGTCTGTTGCTGGCGCTGCTGACCACCTTCGGTATTTCCGTGGTTGTCTTTGCTTTAATGCATCTCACCCCGGGAGATCCTATCGTAAGTATAGCCGGTCGGGAGACCGACCCTATTGTCATAGAGGCGCTGCGACGAGAATGGGGTTTCGATAAGCCCAAGCATATCCAGTACTTTATGTGGCTAAACCGAGCTTTGCGGGGTGAGTTTGGGGTTTCCATGGCTAACCGGATGCCAGTGACGGAGCTGATTGGGCAGCGGCTACACTATACTGTCCGCCTAAACTTGGTGGCGACAGTTATTGGGTTAGCTATTGCTTTTCCGGTAGGGGTTATTTCGGCAGTGAAAAAGTATTCACTTTTCGACTATATTGGCACCTTTTTGGCGTTGCTCAGCCAGTCCATGCCTTCTTTTTGGCTCTCCCTCATGCTTATTTATCGCTTTGCCTACGACTGGCGTATTTTACCTACCAGCGGGGTGGGTAGTTGGCAGCATTATGTCTTGCCTTCCATGGTGTTGGGTACCGCTTGGGCGTCGGGGCTAACCAGGATGATTCGAGGCTCAGTGTTGGAAGTTCTATCTGAAGACTATATACGTACCGCTAAAGCCAAAGGGTTGTCCACCAAGATTGTTACTTTCCGCCACGCTTTGCGTAACGCCATGGTACCTATTGCCACCTCTCTCACCTACTGGTTTGCTTATTTGATTATGGGCTCTGTTATTGTGGAGCAGATTTTTGCTTGGCCAGGGATTGGGCGACTGATGGTAACTTCCCTTTCCGGTCACGATTTCTTTGTGGTGCAGGCGATTATTCTCCTCTTTTCTTTAGCCATAACCATTGCCAACTTGCTAGTAGATATTCTTTATTGCTTTATCGACCCTCGTATCCGTTATGACTAAATATACACCCAAAGGAGTTTGAAGCTATGACCCCTGGTTTGACCTACCGGGTAGACAAGGTTAAAGAAAGCGAAGCCGAAGATATAGAAAGAGATTTAAATACCAACCCGGAATCTGGTACCGGTTTTCGTGCCACCTGGCTGCGTTTTCGCAAGCATAAACTAGCCGTCTTTTCCTTAGTGCTGCTGGCTATTCTTGCCTTTATGGCTATTTTCGCGCCTGTTCTTGCTCCCTATAACCCCAATGCCGTTTTTCCTGCCGAACGCCTTTCCGGTCCTTCGGCGACCCATATTTTTGGGCAAGATCAGTTAGGGCGTGACGTTTTTAGCCGCATTCTCTATGGTGCCAGAGTTTCGCTATCCGTAGGTTTTATTGCTGGAGGCATCTCCTTGGTCATCGGGGTTATTTTAGGTGCTCTGGCGGGCTTTTATGGCGGTTGGGTGGATAATCTCATCATGCGTTCCGCAGAAATTATGGTGACCATCCCCCAGTTCCTCCTGGTTATTGCCGTGGTTGCTGTGTTGGGGCCAGATACCCGCAAGCTGATGGTGGTGATTGGGCTCACCTCCTGGAATGGCTACGCTCGCCAAGTGCGAGCTAAGGTGATGCAAATAAAACGACTGGACTATGTGGAGGCTGCTCAAGCTATCGGTTGCGACGACCGCCGTCTTTTAGTGCATCACATTATTCCCAACGCCATGGTGCCGATTATTGTTATGGCCTCCCTTAATGTGGCGAATGTTATTTTATTAGAATCGAGCCTCACCTTTTTAGGCTTTGGAGCACAACCACCGCAATCTACTTGGGGTTCCATTCTTTATGACGGACGCAGCCATCTCCAACGCGCCCCTCATATCTGCGGGTGGCCGGGTTTTATGATTATGATTACGGTGTTGGCTTTTAACTTACTGGGTGATGGGC
>WREE01000192.1 GCA_009779515.1 Symbiobacteriaceae bacterium | reverse complement strand
ACCAGCAGATCGCCGGCTTGCACCAGATCACCTTTACTGAAGTAGCTGGCTACCACTTTACCGGCTACTTGGGGAAAGAGCATAAAATCTTCTCTAAACTCCACAAAGCCATGCTCCGTCAGGTAAGAGACAGCATCGCGAGGTGCCAGGGTAATGCTCTCTACTACTAAAGGCTGTAGAAAATACCAGGCGCTACCTCCAGCCGTTGCCAGCACTAAAATGACACCTAATAAAATCTTCACTTGCTTTTTCATAAACGCTTACTCCCTCTCTTTCAGGACTTGGACAAGGTCGAACTTACTGATAGCCCGACTGACGGAGCGGTTAGCTAACCACACTGCGGCAAAGCTGCCGATGGTGGAGTAAACAAAGGCAGAAAAGGGGGTGGTGGTAGGGATGGCAAAGATGTCGGTATCAAAGAGACCCGAGAGTCCCTGGCGCACACCTAAAGCCATAGGTATGGCAGCTATCACTGCAACAGCACAGAGAAGCCAATGCTCGAAAGCTATGACTTCGTTCGTTTCCGTTACGGACATACCCAAAACCCGCATGGTGGCTAGCTCCCGGTTACGTTCCGAGAGGGAGACCCGGGAAATGTTATAAATAACCACAAAGCTGATGCCTATAGCCATAACCCCCAGCAGGAAGTAGAGAAAGGCAAAGGGATCCATAAGCTCCCGGTAACCTTGCAAAATGCGCGCCTTATTCTCCACTGTGGCAATATTTTTGGCTGCCAACAAGGCGGCTTTAAAGGAGGCATCGTAGCCGTTGGCAACATTGAGCATGATGGTGCTAGCCAGGGGTCTGCTTCCCAATAAGGCGCAAAAAGCTTCCAGCTCTAAGTAACCGTAGTTACCAAAAGGTTGAGCAATAACCTTGGCTACCGGCAGAGTAACCCGCTCGCTAAGCCAAGGGCTTTCGATTTCCAGAACACTGCCGGGGATAGCACCTAATGCAGCTGCCAGTTTAGCACTTAAGATTAAGCCGTCCTGCAGCGGCTGGTATTTAGTATAGTCGTCATCAATAATATGGTATAAGCGAGCGCCTAAAGGAACCCCGATGATAACCGCTATATCATGGCGGTTTTGATGTTGAATTCGTAAAGGCATTTCCAAAATAGCCTCGGTTTCCCGAGTGCCTTCCAGAGCAGCGATAGCACTGACCGCAGCAGTATAATCGGCGGGATTTAATAGTGTTACTTTGTATTCGAAGGTTTGCGCTTGCTCCAGCTCGGCATACATCATTTGTTCGATCATGAGGTTAAAGGAAAAAATGACCGTCATCATAGTTGTGCTTAAAGTCATACAGAGAGCGATAAAGATAGCTCTGAGGGGGTTGCGTACCAAATAACGCAGAGACATCATCCCCCGCGAGGTGAGCAACAGCTTTAGCAAGGGACTTCGGTCCCAGATGGTGGCAGTTACAGCGGTGGGAGCTGCTGGGCGCATCGCCTCGGCGGGGCGCAAGTTTAGTGCTCCTCGCACCCCCATGAGAGCAGCGAGGGTAGCGATAACTAGGGAAAGAATTATACCCCATAGGGAGTAGCTCAAGGTGATCTTCGCCGTAACGTTAGGTATTTTAAAAAACATGAGCATCAGGGTATAGTAAAAGTTCGTTACCGGTATCCCCAGCAAAGCGCCATAAACTCCGCCGATGAGTCCGGTGATGGAGCCGTGGAGCATATAGGTAAGCATAACCGTGCTATCGTTGTAGCCAAAAGCCTTAAGAGTGCCGATATGGCTGCGTTCCTGTTCAATCATACGCCGCATCATAATATAAAGAACCGCTCCCGCTATACCTAAGAAGAGCAGAGGCATGACCTTAGAAACCGAGCCGATAGTGGAAACCTCCATATCGGTGAGAAAGAAGCTAACATGGTCTTTAAGCTCGTAAAGGGTGAGTAAGCCATAGGGAGAGAGTGCTGTAGCCAGTTCATCCTGGATATCTTTAAAAGTATAACCTTCTTCCAGTGAGAAAGTGAGGTCGTTGATATAGCCAAGATAACCGGTGGCAGCTTCCAAAGCGGCTAAATGTACATAAGCAATACCAAACCGTTCTGGATCTGGGAGGAAGCCGGAAGCTCCCGCTACGGTGTAGACAAACTCCGGTCCCTGGAAAGTGCCACCTATGATAAAGTCCAGTAATTTACCGGCAATAACCAGCTGCAAGTTAGCGCCAACATCCAGAGAGTTAGCTACTAAAAAATCCGGATCCACTAAAATATCGTGTAAATCGCTAATATCTTTACCGGTGAAGATATAAGCGTTTAAGGGGTTGCCCACTTCCGGATCGGTACCGTGGAGGCGTAGGGTGACAATATGCTCGCTGGATATGTTATAAACCGGTACATCCAACACCAGCCGGGGCATAACTTCTTTAATCCCCGCTATGGTGTTGAGAGCCGAAGCGCTACTGCGCGGCATCTGACGCACCTGGGCGAAGACTTCAGCGAGGCGGGTTTCAGCATAAAAGCTGTCCAGGGCTGCGTTTAAGCTATCGGAGACGTTAGAGAGAGCCACAAAAAGCATAATTCCTATACCGATAACCAAGACACAAGCCAAATACGATAAGCGTTCCTCCCACATGGAACGCTGCACTTTTTTCAGTAACAGCTTAGTCACCAAGTCACTTCCTCCGGCGAGAGGGGGTTACTGTTGAGCTGAATACGGTCGAGTTCGCCGTCGCGGATATAAAAGACTCGGTTCGCCATAGCGGCAATTCCAGCATTATGGGTGATGATAACTACCGTTTTACCGTAGGCGGTGTTAAAGTCTTTGAGAATGCGAAGCACCTGAATACCGGTGGTAAAATCCAGAGCCCCGGTAGGCTCATCGCAGAGGAGTAGGTCGGGGTTTTTTGCCACCGCCCTGGCGATGGCTACCCGCTGCTGCTCTCCACCGGAGAGGCGGGCAGGAAAATGGTCGCCTCTTGCCGCTAAACCGATACGCTCTAAAAGCTCTTCGACTTTTAGGGGGGAAGGGGAGAGTTCGGCTGCCAGAGATATATTTTCCCGAGCAGTTAGGTTGGGGATAAGGTTGTAGAATTGGAAGACAAAGCCAACGCAGTTGCGGCGGTAGGTGGTGAGCTCCCGATCGTTGGCTAGGTGTATCGGGGAGCCTCGATAGATAAGCTCTCCGGCGGTAGCCTTGTCGATACCGCCTAAAATATTCATAATGGTGCTTTTCCCGGAGCCACTGGGACCTAAAATAACCACAAATTCTCCTTCGTAAAGTTCAAAAGAGACCGATTTTACCGCTTGAACAGTTACTTCACCCATAATGTAGTTCTTACTAAGCTCCCTGGCGATAATTATTGTTTCCATTGCTACCCTCCTCTTGTCCTGTTTGGCTGTT
>WREE01000191.1 GCA_009779515.1 Symbiobacteriaceae bacterium | reverse complement strand
CTGGAACAGTTGCCCCAAATTGGACCTGCCCGAGCCAAAGCTATTATCGACTACCGCCAGCGTAACGGTCTTTTTGCTGCCATCGAGGATCTTAAAAAAGTTTCCGGCATAGGCAACAGTATATTTGCCCAACTGCAGGATCTTATAACTGTGTAACTCCGGGTATTGGTGGGTTATTCTCTGTAGCGTTTCTGTGGCAGCTATTGGGTATGGGGAAAAACCCCATCTAGGATCACTATCTCAACAAACCAGTCAGGTCGCATGAACAGTTACCTTCGCTTCAAGAACATAAAGGTTTTACGGTGATACTTTGGTAAGAAAGAGACCCATATTTTGGCTGGCACTGGCCTTTGTGGTAGGTGTCGCTCTCTGTAACCACTGGTTTCCTCTTTTAATTGTGAGTGGTGTGCTGGGCTGCCTACTTATTTTTGGTCAAGAGCAGTTACGCCAAGCCGGTCTCTACTGGTGGTGGCTACCGGTGGCTTTGGTTATAGGTTTTGGCTATGCCTCCTGGCGTTGGTCGGTTTTACCACCTTCTTTGCCGACCCATATCTGGGGCGACCAACGGGAGATACGTGGCAGGGTCGTAACCTTTCCCGAAGCAAGAGCTGACGGCTGGCTGCTGCAGCTGGGTCAAGTAGAGATATGGGAGCAGGGTCAGTGGCTCTCCTTTCCCGGGTGGATACGCTTAACCCTTTATGCACCTGTAGAGGAAAGCGAAGCTACTAAATCAGCTCCCTTGCCGGAGGAGAGCTCACCCCTTTTTTTCCAGCCGGGGGATGGTTTACAGGCAACGGTTAAGCTGACCCCTTTTAAACCGGGGGGCAATTTTGGCGATCCAGATTTCGCTCTGATATATAAGCGTCGTGGCTTTGTGGGGAGAGCTTCCGGGACTATGGCAAAGGTCTGGTTAACGGAGGAGCGCCTTCCCGGGAAGTTCTATTTTCTGCGTGCTTTATACCAAGTTCGCCGGATGGTGCTGCAGGCTTACCAAGCCTCCGGTGCGTTAGACCCTGCATGGGGAGAGCTTCTGGCAGGGTTAACTATCGGTTTAAGCGAGCCGCTTCCCGAGGAGTGGGATTCGGCTTTTCGGCAATCTGGGGTGGTGCACCTTCTAGTGGTTTCCGGAGCTCACTTTGCGGCTTTACTTTTTTTATTGCGTCAAGCTCTGCGCCGCCTACCCATCTCCTTGCGCCTGGAGCAGGCTACTTTAGCAGTAGTCATTGTCGTTTATACCGCTCTTACCGGAGCCACAGCCTCGGTGATGCGTGCCAGCGTGGTCGCTTTACTGGCGCTTTTAGCCGAAATATGGCTCAGGCGCACCGAATGGCCTTCCGTTTTAATGCTCTCCCTGGCTATCAACCTGATAATTAACCCCTATGCCTTGTTTGAGTTAGGCTTTCAGCTCTCTTATCTGGCGGCGGCAGGTATCTTTTTATGGCTTCCCTTTTTTCGCACCCTGTTAAACAAATTGCCTATTCCTTCCGGTATGGCGGCAGCTTTGGCGGTTACCTTAGCAGCCCAGCTGGGGGTGCTGCCTTGGAGCATACAGCATTTCAATACCCTTTCGCTCATCGCCCCCTTGGCCAACCTGGTCTGTGTGGCTCTGTTAACGCCGCTGCAGCTGGCTTCTTTAGCTTTGCTGCTCTTAGCTCCCTTTTGGGTGGTAGCTACTTCCAGTATAGCTATGCTTACCCAAGGGTTGTTGTGGCTCTTAGTTAAAAGTGCGGCTTTTTTTGCCGCTTTGCCTGGAGCTACCTGGAACATGCCTTCCCCGGGGTACCCTCTGGTTGCTCTCGTCTACAGCCTTATGTTGTGGTGTACTTTTTCCTTACCCCTAAGCTTCTCCAGAAGTCGACGGGGGCTGATGCTAGGCAGTGTGGTGGCTTGGTGGTTGTTTACCCTTTGGCACCCCTGGCTCTATCCTTTGGAAATTGTCATGCTCGATGTAGGGCAGGGTGACTGCTTCTTTATCCGTTTAACTAACGGTCGTACTGTTTTAGTCGATGGCGGGGGAGCTGCTAACTATTCCAGTGAAGTTGGGCGCTATACCATTGTACCTTTTCTTAGACGCCAGGGGATTCAAGCTCTCGATTTAGCCATCATAACCCACCCACACGAAGACCATTTTCAAGGGATTTTGCAAACAGCGGCACGCTTTCCGGTTCGAAAGTTCGCCGGTCCTCCTATCGAGGCTGAGGCGGAAATACCTCCCGACTTGCGTGACTGGCTGCGGGCATTACCTCCAGATGATTACTTAGCTTTATCACCTGGTGATACTATCTGGCTCGACCCTCACGTTTCGCTGCAGGTAATTTCGGCAGGTAAAGTTGTTGCCGGTCTTGGCTTTTCCGAAGTTAACGACACTTCGGTTGTCCTCCGTCTCGCTTACGGCGAAACTGTAGCCTGGCTATGTGGCGATGCCGAAGCGGCGGTCGAAAGTAAGATTTTGGCGCAAGGTTGGCAGGAACCAAGCTCCCAAGTTGTTTTGAAAGTAGCCCATCATGGGGGACGAGGAGCCACCTTGCTTCCCTGGCTGGAGTTTTTACATCCGGTAGCTGCTTTAATCTCTGCCGGTGAAAGTAATAGCTACGGGCATCCTCATCCGGAGACCTTGGCTCGCTTACAACAAAGAGGTTGCCCTATTTTTTGCACCGCTTGGCTCGGTGCTACCCGCCTAACCAGCAGGGGTAATTCTTGGCAATATGAAACCAGGTTTTCCTTTCTTCCAGTCTTAAAGGAAAGATAGCGTCTTACGGCGAATTTGATGAAACACGGAGGTGGGGAGATGGATTGGTTAGAGCTGGCTCAGAGTATCCAGAACGGTAAGCTATCTTCTTTTTACCTCCTGGCAGGGGAGGATGAATGGCAGGTCAGCCAGTGCCTAGCTTCTTTGGCTCAACTTATTCCACAAGATATACGCTTGCACAACATCATGCGTGTTGCCGGTCGTAACCTGCGCCCCAGTGACCTGGAGCAGTACCGCCAAACCACCCTCTTTGGTGACGAAAAGCTGTTAGTTATCGAAGAACCCCGCTTTCTAAGAACCGCACGCCAGGGTGAAGAGAGCGCCAGCGACAAGCAGGATAACAGCGACGAGAGCGCCTGGCAACAGGGGTTACGGGAAATTAGTCAGGAACTCTGTCTTGTCCTGGTACATCCCGGCAATATCGATCGGCGTCGCCGCATGAGCAAATGGTTGGAGAGTAACGCCACGGTGGTCAACTGTAACCCCCTTAAGCGTGCACCTATGCTGAGCATCATCCGTTCGGAATTACAACGACAAAGTCTAAGTGTGGAGTATGGCGTTCCCGAACTTATTCAGGAAATTGCCGGTGAGGCGCCCGGTATTGCTT
>WREE01000190.1 GCA_009779515.1 Symbiobacteriaceae bacterium | reverse complement strand
TCCCACGGTTTTACGAATGACGGCTCATTCGTACCTTGTATATTTTACGCGGAGAAGGACAGCCGCTTGGTTATCGCATACGCATATTTCTCTCCGCAACCGCATATATACAGTTTTCAATGCACTGTCGTCTATTTAAGTATACGCGAGTTGTTGTGTTTTTGCAAGAAGCAAAGCAGCACCGTCCTGCGCAAAGCGCGATTCATCTCTCCACCTATTGAGGCGGGAGTCTTCTCGCGCTATAAGGAGATAAACTCAAATAAACTCATATGAATTAAGATAACTTGTTCCATAACACCATTTCATAGACAGTTTGCAGAACACGACAACGGTGAAATGGGAGTAAAAATAATTACATAAGGGAGATGACTTCCATGCAAAAAAGGGTCATGGGTAATTTAGGGCACGAAGTTTCGCTGTTAGGTTTTGGCGCTATGCGTCTTCCCACTCTGGAAGGGGAGAGCCGGAATATTGACTTCCTGGAAGCTGTCCGGATGATGCGCTACGCCTTCGACCACGGTGTTAACTATGTGGACACCGCCTACGGTTACCACGGTGGCAACTCGGAGTTGGCAGTAGCCCAAGCCTTAGCCGATGGCTATCGCCAGAAGGTTATGCTGGCAACGAAGAGCCCAACTTGGCTCATCGAATCCACTGCCGATTTTGGCAAGTACCTAGATGAGCAGCTGCAAAAGCTACAAACAGATTGCATCGATTTTTACCTGCAGCACGGACTAGGGCGAGACCGCTGGGATAAATATCAAAAGTTAGGCATCTTCGAAGAGGCTATGAAAGCGAAAGCTGCCGGCAAAATTAAACACTACGGCTTTTCCTTCCATGACACCCAAGACGCGTTTATGGAAATATTAAACGCCTATCCCTGGGAGTTCTGCCAAATTCAATATAATTATTTAGATACAGAGTATCAGGCAGGAAAAGCAGGCTTGCAAGCTGCTGCCGCTAAAGGTATGCCGGTAATTGTTATGGAGCCGCTTAGAGGCGGAAGATTAGCTACCGGTTTACCGGGTGAGATTCAAAACCTCTTCCAGCAAGCTGATGCCGACAGACATCCGGTGGAGTGGGCTTTCCGTTGGCTGGCAGATCAGCCGGAAGCCACAGTGATCCTCTCGGGCATGAGCACTTTCTCTCAAGTGGAGCAGAATATATCCATTTGCCAGTCCCCCGCTTTGGTTCCAGGGTGTTTCTCCACTGCCGAGCAGGAGATAGTCCAGCAGGTCGCCACAGCTTGGCACGGCAGGACAAAAGTCAACTGCACCGATTGCAAGTATTGTATGCCTTGTCCCCAAGGTATTGATATTCCCGGATTGCTGTCTCGCTATAACAACGCCGCTATGTTCGATCTGTGGGAGCAAGCCAAACGGGGTTACCAACGCACTATTAATGAAAGTAAAGATGCCGGGCAGTGTGTGGCATGTGGCGCCTGTGAGGCTGCTTGTCCGCAAAAAATTGCCATTATCGAAACCCTAAAGGAAATTGACAAAGTAATGCGCTAACCCCCGGCTTATTTTTACCCAAGTTGTCCGCTCACTATCTCCAAGGCTGCCCGTTAGAAGCAGCCTTGCAGACTGTAAAAAAACCGGTTTCAGGTTCTTTGTTTCCTACCTATCTTACCTTAAAGGTATAAAGTAACCGCTTTTTGGCGACATGTGCGTCAAAAAGCAAACTTAATTGCAAGAACATAACTGAATTCGCCGAAGAGCGCACTCTGAGGCGAGAGGCTGAAGACTTTGTCTTCAGCCTCAAAGGCTGCCCGTTAGAGGCAGCCTTACCTATAGTTTGTTATTACGAGGAGTATGCTATGCGCCTAGGTTACCATATGCCTACCAGTGGAGGTTACAGGAAGCAAATTTCGACCGCTCAAGAGCTGCAGGCCGAAACCGTGCAAGTCTTTTTAGGAAGCCCTTCCAGCTGGAGTTTGGGACGTTTTGAACCTGAAACCCTTATCCAAGGAGCAGAGCTGGCAGCAACTGCCGGCATTGACCCTATTATTCCCCATGCTTCATATTTAATCAACATGGCAGGCAGTGACCCCCAAAACTACGAAAAGTCTCGTAACCTCCTGCAGGATTCGTTGCAACGTACGGCGGTGCTTAAAGCACCCTACCTGGTTGTTCATGTGGGAAGTCATGGCGGAGCTGGTTTAACTATAGGGTTACAACGCATTTTAGCCATGTTGGAGCTGCTACAGTTGGATTGGCCCCAAGGAGTTATGATGCTCTTGGAGAACACCGCAGGTAGTGGCAGAACCATCGGCAATATTGCCGAAATTGGCATGATCATCAAAGAAGCTGGCGAACCACCCTGGCTGGGAGTTTGCTTCGATACCTGCCACGCCTGGGAGTATGGCTACAATGTCCAAAACCGTCCTGGCTGGCAACAGACTTTAGAGCTATTTGACCATCATATTGGGCTTAAGCATTTAAAAGCTCTCCATGTTAACGATTCTAAAACCGCACAAGCTTCAAGAGTGGATCGTCACGAGCATCTGGGAGAAGGCACTATCGGTTTAGAATGTTTCCAAACTATGGTCACTTTGGCGGAGTTGCAAAACCTCCCTTGGATTCTGGAAACCCCTGACCAAGGCGACTTTTCCGGCTACCGCAAAGATTTAGAGTTGCTCAGGAGCTTACGGGAAACTCTTTAATTCGCATCTGGTGCCAAGGGAGGTGAGCAGGATATGCTTTTTAATATTCGCGAGGAGCTGACTCTACTCCCTGATAAACCCGGTGTATATATCATGAAAAATGCTGACGATAAAGTTATATATGTGGGTAAAGCTGTCTCCCTGCGCTCCCGGGTGCGTTCTTATTTTAGCAGTAAGCATTTAGACGCCAAAACGGTGCAGCTGGTTAGTCACATTACTTCATTTGAAACTATTGTCTGTGCCAGCGAGTTAGAGGCACTGGTGCTGGAGAGCAATCTGATTAAGCACCACCAACCCTTCTATAATATTTTACTTAAAGACGACCACCACTACCCCTACCTACGCCTTTCGGTGCAGGAGAACTACCCCCGTTTGGTGGTTGTACGACAAATGGCGAAAGACGGGGCACGCTATTTTGGCCCCTACCCCGGACGCACGGTGTACCACACCCTGGAAGTAGTTAAAAAGGTTTTTCGCTTGCGCTCCTGCAATCGACAACTGCCAGCTTCCACCCCTCAGCGGGCTTGCCTGGACTATCATATTAAACGTTGCTTAGGCCCTTGTATTGACGCTGTGAGCAGAGAAGAGTATGATAAAATGATTCATCCTTTAACTCTCTTTTTGGAAGGTAAAAGAGATGAGTTAACCAAGCTGTTGCTCCAGGAGATGGAAGAGGCTGCTGCTCATATGGAGTTTG
>WREE01000189.1 GCA_009779515.1 Symbiobacteriaceae bacterium | reverse complement strand
TCCAGCAGTATGTGGAAAACAGCATAGATAGGCTCCAAACCCAGCTCGGTGGCAATATCACCAACGGTTTTTCCCACATAACTATTATTTTTACAGCGCAGGATTTCATACTCGCCTCGTATCCGCCCGAAAGAGGGGTTGCGCTCATTTTTTATTGCTTCTGCTAATTCCCGCTGATATGCCGGGCTTTGGAGCTTGGCAGCAAAGGCTTTCTTCCCTCCACAAATGGTGACATAGTAGCGTAGTAAACCAGCCAAATCCGGATAAAAGAACCAGGGAATATAGCCAGGAACCAAAGTGTCCCAGCTGACCTTGGCACCTTGGTTGCGATAGGCGGCTATCGTATCCAGCACCACTCTGGCACTGGCATCCAGCATTCTTTGGTCGAAGGGCTCTATTCTGAAGCCGGTACCCAGGTGGCTGATATGCACTCTGAGGTCATGCTTAACACCCAAATCCATAAGTTCCCGTATCCCATTGATGCCATAGTTTTCTACTTCGGTAAGAAAACGCTTACCTCTCCCTCGGATATGAGCAGCTAAGATACCATTAAGCG
Source organism: Symbiobacteriaceae bacterium (assembly GCA_009779515.1). Lineage (GTDB taxonomy): Bacteria > Bacillota > JAAYKD01 > JAAYKD01 > WRDA01 > WREE01. Next base: position 2,819 of record WREE01000189.1, on the reverse strand, counting down.
GTATAAGACACTCTGCCAGTTGCGAGAGTTCCTCGTCCGAAGCATAAATCCCCGGTGCATAATCCAATCCAAAGCTAAGACCGGTGGCGCCACAGGCCATGGCTTCCTGCACTAGCTGCTTCATATGTTCAATCTCTTCCGGAGTAGCATGTCGCTTGAAATCCGGTCCCATAGCACTCATTCGGATTTGAGCGTGACCTACCTCCATATACATATTTACCCCGAGACCGAGCCGACCTAGGCGGGTGCGATAATCAGCAAAGGTCGTCCAATCCATCTCGACGCCAAAGCGCTGAGCAAAGGCTAAGCGTAACGAAGCCGCATCTACCACAGGGTAGTTACCCGGACCTCGGCCAAAGGTCATGAGAGGCATGACATCCTCAATGGCTTTGACATCCTCCATCATGCCAAAAAAGTATTCCCCCACTGGCGCCATGGTCATACCACAGTGTCCGGCGAAAACTGAAGTAATCCCTTGCCCCAGCAACCCTTCCATCTCCGGGCACAATACAGCGGTTAAGTCGGCATGACTGTGCATATCGAAAAAACCTGGCGTAACATACCTGCCTTCGGCGTTGATGATGGTGTGGGCTTCGGCTGAAGGTAAGTTACCAAGGTGAACAACTTTACCTTCCTGGATGGCTACATCAGCACGAAAAGCTTTTTTACCCGACCCATCAATGACTTCGCCACCACGAATAAGAATATCATACATGCTAACTTCTCCTTTGGTTGTGTAATAACTCTCTTAGGTGGATTCGTGGCCAGCTGCCTTTTTCCTGCCAAAACAAGGATTAACTACACTAGATGAGGAATCTTTACCTGACGTAATTTAACAACCACAAAAGGAGAGGTGTCTATTGGCCAAGATGACCAGAAATACAGGCTTATTGATGATTCCCGGTCCCACTCCTCTAGCTGACGAAGTTTACGATGCTTTAGGCAGCGAAATGTTTTCCTTTGCCGATCCCCGTTTCGCTCAAGTTTTTCGTGAGGCTCTGGCCATGACCCAAGATATGCTGGGCAATCCAGAAGAGGTTTATATTATTCCCGGTTCAGGCCTTTTCGCTATGGAGATAGCTCTCACCAATTGTGTGCAGCCTGGTGAAAAAATACTTATTATCAACCAAGGTTATTTCGGTGACCGCTTTAGCCAAATTGCCAATGCTTACGGTATCGAGTATGAAGAAGTCAAAGCCGAATGGGGTACTAGGGTGGATCCCCAGGAAGTAGCCCAAGCATTAGCTAAAGGTGGCTTCAAAGCGGTCACCTTAACTCATGTAGATACCTCGGTAGGAGTTTTAGCCGATTTTGCTACCCTTATACCTCTTATTAAGGAGAGTGGCTCCTTGCTCATTGTCGATGGCGTTTGTGCTACAGCAGCAGTGGAAGAAAGCTTTACCAAAGGTTATGGCGCCAACAAGGCTAATATCGATGTCCTTCTTACCGCTGGGCAAAAAGCTATCGGCTGCCCTCCGGGGTTAGCTATTGTAGCTTTCTCACCCGATGCCTTAGCCGCGCGAGCAGCTATGCCCAAGATCCCTGCCTACTTCGGTGATATCAACAACTGGCGTATAGTAATGAAAGAGCCGGGTAGAGCTTTCGGTACTCCCCCGGTGAGTATGATCAACGCCTATCATGCAGCCCTGAAGCTGGTTTATCAGGAAGGGTTAGAAGTGCGTTACCAAAGGCATGAACGCTACGGTAAAGCTATGCGTGCCGCTTTGCGAGCCTTAGGCTTAACCGTCCTGGCAGGGGAAGAAGTGACGGCTCCTACCATCAGCTGTGTCCTCTACCCCGAAGGTATAGTCGATGCTGAGTTTCGCAAAGCTTTAGCCGCCAAAGGGATGATGATCGCCGGTGCCATGAGCCGTATGTCAGGTAAAGCTTTCCGAATTGGCCATATGGGAAGCACTACCCCGCAAATGCTGGAACAAGCTATTGCTCTCCTGGGTGAAACCCTCAACGAAATGGGGTTCTCAGCCGATGGAGCAACAGCTGTGGCAGTTCTGCAAGCCAAGTTATTCTGCTAGATGGGGCTACCCGCCCCCAACCCCCATCCCCTTACAAGACACAACTCTTTAAAATGCTTGTAGGAACTCCCAACACTGATATGCATCTTGCATTTTTTTAATAAATATGATAATCTTGTCATAATATGCCGAAGGAGGGGTTTCCATGCCATTAGTCGGAACTAAAGAAATGTTCGCTCAAGCCTTAGCCGGAGGTTATGCCATCGGCGCCTTCAATGTCAACAACATGGAAATTATTCAAGGAATTGTCGATGCTGCCAAAGCGGAAAAAGCTCCCCTTATTTTACAAGTCTCAGCCGGCGCCAGACGTTATGCTCGTCCCATCTACTTGCTCAAATTGGTGGAAGCGGCCGTCGAAGATAGTGGCATACCTATAGCTCTGCATTTAGACCACGGCGACAACTTCGAGCTATGTAAAGCTTGTGTGGACGGAGGTTTTACTTCGGTCATGATCGATGGTTCCCACCTCCCCCTGGAAGAAAATATCGCTTTAACCAAGCAGGTGGTCGATTACGCCCATGCCCATGGTGTTCCCGTCGAAGGAGAGCTGGGTAGGCTGGCAGGTATTGAAGATGCGGTTTCCGTCTCCGATCGAGATGCTATCTTCACCGACCCCAACGAAGCAGTGGAGTTTGTCGCTCGCACCGGGGTAGATTCCCTGGCGATAGCCATTGGCACCAGCCACGGCGCCTACAAGTTTAAAGGCGAACCTATGCTCGATTTTGCCCGTTTAGAGCGCATTGTCAAACTGCTTCCTCTAGGCTTCCCCATCGTGCTTCACGGCGC
>WREE01000188.1 GCA_009779515.1 Symbiobacteriaceae bacterium | reverse complement strand
CACCTCTGCCATAGTAGCTAAAGCAATGCGGGGCTTTTCCCCCCGAGAGAAGGCGGTAAACTCATCATCTAAAAAGGCGTGGCTTATCTGCCGAACACGGTCGGCGCGGTAGTTGAAGAGAAAGAGACTGTCACCCTCACGCAGCTTAGGTGCCTCCCGGTGAGGGGGAACGATAACTGTGGGGGTGACAAACTCATCACTCTCCCCGCGCTGGTAAGCCATTTCCAGAGCCTCTAAAGGGGAGGAAGCTACCAGCCCTTCACCGTTGACGATTGCTTGCCACCCCTTGGCCACTCTCTCCCAACGGTTGTCGCGATCCATGGTATAATAGCGCCCTCCCACAGTGGCGATACATCCTACCCCGATAGTGGCGATAGCCTCTTCCAACTGGCGGAAATATTTGGCAGCGGACTTAGGTGGCAGCACATCGCGACCATCCAGAAGAGCATGAATATAAACTTGTTCCTGCCCGGCAACCTTAGCCAGACGCAGCAGCTCCACAAGATGATCTAGATGGCTATGGACACCACCGTCAGAGAGAAGTCCCAGCAAGTGCCAACACCCTCCCTGGGCGGCAGCAATGCTTCCCTGAATTACCGGATTAGCGGCAAAACTGCCATCGGCAATAGCTTTGGCTAATAAACCTAACCATTGGTAGACCACACGGCCAGCGCCGATATTAAGATGACCAACATTGGAATCCCCCATCTGCCCCGGCACCAACCCCACGTCCAAACCGCAAGTAACTAAATTGCACCAGGGGTAGTGGCTATAAAAGTTATCTAAGTTGGGAGTATCTCCTAAGGCAATGGCATTATCTACCAGGGTGTGGCGCAATCCCCAGCCATCTAAAATTGCTAAAACAACTGGTTTATATGGTGGGGTAGCTTGAACAGTATTCATTTATAACTCCTTGGCTACAGCAAAGCTGCGGGTTAAATTGGCAAAATCTTGGGGGTTCAAAGAGGCGCCTCCCACCAGCGCACCGTCAATGGGGCACTCCGCTAGGGAAGCAATATTCCCCAAATTGACGCTACCGCCATAAAGAATAGGGATAGCCTCTGCGGTAGCCGCTGTATACTTGGTGGCAAGATAGTGGCGGATAAGCTGCATGGCAGCAGTAACTTGTTCGCCGTTGGCAGTGCGTGAGGTACCAATAGCCCATACCGGTTCGTAAGCAATAACGATTTTACTTGCCTCGTCCGAGGTAAGAGGCAAAGCGGCATCCAGCTGGCGCCGAAGCACCTCTTCGGTTAGGTTACCGTCTCGTTCTTGCTCAGTTTCCCCAAGGCAGAGAACGGGGATGAGGGCAGATTGTAAGAGAAGCTGCACCTTGCGAGCTACGATATCATCACTTTCGCCAAAAAGGGAGCGCCGTTCACTATGCCCTACCAAAACATATTTAACCGTCAGAGCCATTAGCATCTCCGGGGAAATTTCCCCGGTCAAGGCCCCCGAGGCAGCCCAGGAGCAGTTTTGTGCTCCTACCATAGATAGGGAGGCTTTAGCTCCTGCGGCAACTGCTCCTAAAGCCGTAAAGGGCGGGCAGATGACTACCTCTACCTGACTTGGCAACCTTTCTTGGGCTAAAATGTCCATATAATCCTTGGCTTGATCATGGGTTTTGTTCATTTTCCAGTTAGCAATCATCAGCTGCTGGGCCATGAGAATCACCTCATTCGTAAAAAATAAGGCTTAGAGCCGATGACTGCTCTAAGCCCCCTTATAACTAGGATTATTTTTCGTTTAAGGATGCCACCCCGGGCAGCACTTTACCTTCCAGGAACTCCAGGGAGGCACCGCCACCCGTGGAGATATGGGACATCTTGCCGCCGTAGCCCGACTGTTGCACGGCAGCAGCGGTATCTCCCCCACCGATAACGGTGGTAGCCTTAGCTTCGCCCAAGGCTTTAGCTAGAGCCAAAGTGCCTGTGGCAAACTCAGAGATTTCGAAGACGCCCACGGGACCGTTCCACATAATGGTGTCAGCTTTAGCAATAGCCCCTTTAAAGAGCTCGATGGTAAGAGGTCCGATATCTAAGGCTCTTTCCTCCTCGGCTAAACCTGTTGCCACCGGGACAATTTTGGTCTCCACCCCGGCTTTTACTTCCGTGGCACAAACTAAATCTAACGGCAGTAATAGCTCTACCCCTTTTTCCGCAGCTAAAGCCATAATTTCCTGAGCGGTAGCCACCAAGTCTGGCTCCACCAAAGATGCTCCCATAGCATACCCCTGGGCTAAGAGAAAGGTGTTTGCCATACCACCGCCAATGAGCAAGGAATCGACTAAATCTAACATGTTTTTAAGTACTGCAATTTTATCGGATACTTTAGAACCTCCTACGATGGAGACGAAGTTTCGCCCCGGATGTTTCGTGAGGAGAGGCTGCATAAACTCTAATTCTTTCTGCATGAGGTAACCAGCACCGGAAGGAAGAAAAGCTGCAATGCCAGCGGTGGTGGCATGAGCCCGGTGAGCAGCGCCAAAAGCATCGTTAATAAAAATTTCACCATAAGCCGCCAGCTCTTGGGCAAGCTGGGGATCATTCTTTTCCTCCCGAGGGTCGAAGCGGCTGTTATCTAAGAGCAGTAGCTCCCCATAGGGTAGGGCGGCGGCGGCTGCCTGGGCAACAGGACCGACAAACTCGGGGCAGTAATGCACTTTATAGGGAATAAGCTGTTGTAGGTGTTCCGCCACTTTATCTAAGCGAAAGGCATCTTCCGGGGCTCCTCGAGGTCTGCCAAAGTGGGAGACCACTATGACGGCCGCTCCCTGTTGCAAGAGAGCTTCCAAGGTAGGTAAAGCTCCCACGATGCGGGTATCGTCGGTAATACGTCGCTCTTTATCTACGGGTACGTTAAAGTCGACGCGGACAATGACCTTTTTGCCCTGAACTTGAAAATCGGTAATAGTTTTTTTAGCCATGGAAACACCTAAATTCCTTTACGGGCTATCAGGCGCACTAAGTCGACCAGGCGGCAGGTGTAGCCCCATTCGTTATCGTACCAGGCGACTACCTTAACCAGGTTCTTACCCATAACCATAGTCAATTGGGCATCGATAATAGAGCTATAGGGGTTGCCTTTGAAGTCTACCGAAACCAAATCCTCCTCACAGACCTGGAGAATACCGCTCAGGGTGGTGTTGGCTGCTTCTTTCATGGCAGCGTTGACAGCAGCAGCATCGGTCTCTTTAACCACTTCTACCACCAAGTCGACCACAGAGACGGTGGGGGTAGGCACGCGGAGGGCAAAGCCGTTCAGCTTACCTTTGAGTTCCGGGAGGACCAAGGAAACTGCCCGAGCAGCACCGGTGGTGGTGGGGATAATGGAGACAGCTCCCGCGCGCGCCCGGCGTAGATCCCGGTGAGCCTGGTCTAAAATATTTTGGTCGTT
>WREE01000187.1 GCA_009779515.1 Symbiobacteriaceae bacterium | reverse complement strand
CATTGTTACCGGTCCTCAAGGTTTGGTAGATGTCATCGACTTCCTCTGCAAAGAGATTGGCATTTCTATGCAGATGCGTCACGATGTCTACTCCAGCGACTCGGTTCCCTTCGCCGAGAAAGGTATCCCGGGAGTCAACTTTGGTCGCTTTGGCGCTCCTATCCACAACCGCCACGACCAGCTGCAGTATATTTCCGCCGATAGGTTAGCCGAACTGGCGGAAGTAACCTTGTTATTTAGCCAGCGCACTGTCAATGCTAAGTTCTTCCCGGTGAAAAAGGAACTCCCGGACAATATCAAAAAAGCCATGATTCGTTACCTGCAAAACTCCCGGGGCAGCAAAATGGAAATTCCGCCAGCGTTAAAATAGGAATATAAAAACAACCGTTGGGGTTTTACAGGTGTCAGGAAGTCAAACTTATGCGAAAGGAGAGATCCCAGTGAAAGAAGCCTTGCGTGAGCTAATTAAAGAGCTTACTGCTATTGAAGGCATCTCGGGGCAAGAGCAAAAAGTGGTGCGCGCCGTCCTCCAACACGTGCGCCCCCTGGTAGACGAAGTCTCCGTCGATTGCTTCGGTAATATAGTCGCCATTAAACACGGGGGAGAGCCGGGACCTAAAGTCCTAATTGCTGCTCATACCGATGAAATTGGTGCTATTGTTAAATCTATTGAGCGAAACGGCTGGATTCGCTTTGAAAAGATAGGCGGCACGGGAGATGCCCTGCTTCTGGGGCGCCAGGTGGCGGTCAATGGTCATTTTGGCTTAGTAGGAGTTAAGGCGGGTCATTTCCAGACTCCCCGGGAGCGCACGGAAGTTAAGCCTGCCAGCGATTTGTATATCGATGTAGGTTGCAGCAGCGACGCCGAAGTGTTGGCTTTAGGCATTAAGCCGGGAGACCCCATTTGTCATTGGCCTTATTACAACGAATTTAGCAACTCTGACTATATCTGCAGTAAGGCCTTGGACGACCGCGTGGGCTGCGCCATCCTCATCCAGCTCCTTCGGGAACTAAAAGAGCCTTTTGCCGGCACCCTGTATGCCGTCTTCACCGTGCAAGAAGAGGTGGGGTTGCGGGGAGCTCAGGTGGCTGCCTACAATATTAAGCCCGATTTTGCCATTGCTGTGGATACCGTTCCCTCCGGTGATACACCGGATATCAACTTCATCAAGGAGTTACCGGTATCTATTGGTCAAGGACCTTTACTGCAGCTGATGAGTCGCACCTTTATCATGAATCCCCTTATGAAAAAGGTTATGTTGGGGGTTTGTGAGCGCTCTGGAGCACCCTATCAGGTGGCTCTCTTTACCGGTGGCAACACCGATGCTGCCGCCATGCATCTCCAAGCCGGGGGAATTTTATCGGCGGCAATTACCATACCCCGGCGCTATTCTCATTCACCGATAGAAGCCATGGATCTCAACGACTGTGTCTCCACCATGGTTATTCTGCAACAGTTTCTCAAAGATATGGGGGGCTTTGGCAACTTAGCTTTCGAGGAAATAGAGTAATCTAAACCATTCTCTTAAGCCCTCTATACTTAAAAAACCCTTAATAGGAGGGCGATTACCTTGCCTGATGACAAAGAAGAAACCGGCGGACGACGAGCCGGAAGCTATTTTATCCGGGATATTGTTCTTGCCGATATAGCTGCAGGGAAAAACGGGGGCGCAGTGCGCACCCGTTTCCCTCCTGAGCCTAACGGCTATGCTCACATTGGGCATTTAAAGGCTCTTTATGTAGATTTTGGCTTAGCCGAAGAGTTTGGCGGTCTGTGCAACCTCCGTTTTGACGATACCAACCCGGAAGGGGAGAGTATTGAGTTTGCGGAGGCTATTATCGACGATATCCGCTGGCTGGGCTTCGACTGGGGAGATAGGCTCTTTTATGCTTCAGACTACTTTGAGCTCTTCTACGAGTTTGCCCAGGATTTAATCCGGGACGGCAAAGCTTATATTTGTGACCTAAGCATGGAAGAGACCAGAAAGTACCGGGGAACGCTGACCGAACCGGGGATCAACTCACCCTGGCGCGATCGCTCAGTGGAGGAGAACTTAGAGCTCTTCGCCAAAATGCGAGCCGGGGAGTTTGCCGAAGGGGAGAGAGTTTTACGGGCGAAAATCAATATGGCTTCTGGTAATATCAACATGCGGGATCCGGTTATTTACCGTATCCGCCGTGAAGAGCATTACCGCTCCGGGAATAGCTGGTGTATCTACCCTATGTACGATTATCAGCATCCCTTGTCTGATGCCATTGAGGGGATTACCCACTCCTGCTGCTCTTTGGAGTATGTAGATCACAACGAGCTCTACCGCTGGTTTATCGATAATGTGCGTTGGCAGCGAGCCTCTCTGCAGCCGGATGACCCTATCATTCCCAGCCAGTACGAATTTTCCCGCCTGAATATTACTTATACCCTTATGTCTAAGCGCAAGCTGAAGCGACTGGTTACCGAAGGGTATGTAACCGGGTGGGACGACCCGCGCATGCCTACCATTCGAGGTTTGCGGCGGCGGGGTTACACCCCGGCGGCTTTAAGGGACTTTGTCGCCCGAGCCGGGGTAGCTCGAGGTCCTACCTTGGTGGATGTGGCGTTGTTGGAACACTGCATCCGGGAAGAGCTAAATCGCTCGGCTGTTCGGGCTATGGCGGTGCTGCGCCCCTTAAAAATAGTTATCACTAACTATCCGGCAGGGGAAATGGAATGGGTTTCTCTGGAAAACAGTCCCGAAGACCCTGCTGCCGGTGAGCGGTTAGTTCCCTTTGGCCGAGAACTCTTTATCGAACAAGAGGATTTTATGGAAGTGCCGGCTAAAGGGTTCCACCGCTTGTCACCGGGAGGTGAAATTCGCCTTAAAGGGGCCTATATCATCCGCTGCGACGAAGTGCGAAAAAATGCCGCTGGTGAAATTACCGAGCTTCTCTGCAGTTACGACCCGGAGACTAAGACCGGTGGTGCCAATGCCGGGCGCAAGGTGCGGGGTACATCCCACTGGGTGGAAGCCTCCCACTCGGTAGTAGCGACAGTGCGCCTCTATGACAAACTCTTTAAGGTTGCCGATCCTGAAGAGGGTGCCGACGAAGGGGTCGAGGTGGTAGAGCATCTGCATCCCGAGTCTCTTATAACCTTAACTGACTGCCGTGTGGAGCCTATGTTGGGAGAAGCTCAGGGAGAAGAACGTTTTCAGTTTTTACGCCAGGGATATTTTTATGTCGACCATGTAGATTATCTCCAGGGTAAACTGGTTTTTAACCGTATTGTCGGCTTGCGCGATACCTGGGCGAGAGAGCAAAATCGATGATTCCTTAGGGAGGTTGGCAGCTGTTGGCTACCTTTTTCAGGCTAGGTTTGCTAAATGCCTGGCGCAATATTGCCCGCAGCACTCTGGCAGT
>WREE01000186.1 GCA_009779515.1 Symbiobacteriaceae bacterium | reverse complement strand
TCGAAGCTAAGTTTGCCGATACCACCCACCAAGGCATCACAGAGGGATGGCTGGCTGGGGTAGGCTTCGTAAAAAGTGTTATCTCGATAAGCCTGGAGCATAGCAGGGCAGGCTTCGGTCTGGACGCCGATAATCCGAATGCTCGGTTTGAGCCCTTTCGCAGCTACTGCGATACCGGTGATTAGCCCGCCGCCGCCAATAGGAACAACCATGGTGTCGATCGCCGGATTCTGCTGTAGAATCTCGATGGCTATGCTACCTTGACCGGCATAGACGAGAGGATCGCTGTAGTAGGCATCGATAAGGGTTAGACCGTGCTGCTCAATGTACGCCAGACCCAAGCGATGGGCTTCATCATAGGAGTCTCCCAGGTAGAGCACTTCAGCGCCATAAAAACGGATAAGGTCTATTTTGCTTTGGGGCGTGCCAGTAGGCACAATAATTTTCACCTTCGCTATGCCCAGCAAGTAGGCGGCATAGGTGACAGAACTGCCATGGTTACCTGAGGAGATAGCGGCTATACCATCTTCTCTTTCGGCCTCCGTCAGGGTCAGTATCTTGTTGAGAGCACCTCGTATCTTAAAGCTCTTGGTTTGTTGCTGGGTTTCCAGCTTATAGAAGATGCGGCGTTCACCACGGCTCAAATAAATCGATTCCGCCAAGTCTGTTTGGCGTATATATTCTCGAATACGCTGATGCGCCAGTTGGACATCGTTCAGGGAAAAACTCATAAAGCTCATCACTCCACAAGACTGTTACTGTTTCGCGGTAGGCGGGTTGCTTCTTACTCTTTGTTTGAAGTCGGAGGTACGGGAAGTACAGCCTCAGGGGAACTATATACCCCTAAATCATTCCAATAATCTTCGATCTCAGATTTAGATGTTATATGGCTTTCCGAGCGGAGTAATTCCAGCATTTTGTCTAGGCCTTCTTCTCCGTACCTTTCATAGATTTTCGGACGTACCTCTTGGACAGCTTTAATAATGGGGTCATAAGTGTATATGCCACTTCGGGCAATGACATCCTCATACCACTCCTCATAACCCGCTTCAAGTACAACCAGCATTTCGAGGAAAAACTCATATTCTTCTTTTAATTGACCGCATTTAGCGCATTTGTCGCCAACCCAATCGTGCTGTTTTCTTTGTCCAGCTTTACCGCAAATGGAACATACCGTTTCGCATTTACCAGGCACATTGATATAAATATGGTTCCTATTGTTAGAATATCCGCATTTTACACATGTACACCCATGCATTTCATGCTGGCTTATGCCAATTTCACCGCAAATGGAACATACCGTTTCACATTTGTCGGGCAGGCTGACAAATAGATGGTTGGCACCGCTATTTTTACCGCATTTTAAGCAAGTACACCCGTTCCAATCGTGACCTTCATCTCTCTTTTGGCCGCACCTCTGGCAGATACACCCGTTCCAATCGTGACCTATAATTCGACATATTAACTCCATATAAAGCCTCCGTTAGTATTTTTTAACAATTTCCCTACCAATACCATGGCACAATCAAACTATTTTGTCAACATAAAAATATCGTAAATAGCTACCTCATCCAGGCTAAGGCTACAGACCGTAGTACGATACAACCGGAGCTTTTAGCGAACTCCAGGGTGAGGCACTGCAGATCAGTTAAATCCGCGCCAAGGAAGTCGGATAGGGGAAGGACTATGCTGGATAACGGGGTGAAGTTGGTGTACAGACTGTACCAATACTCCCCCTGTAAATTAAAGTAATCTACCACTTCACCTTCTTGCCAGGCCAACGCTGCCGTTCCCTGAGGTAAGTGGGCAAGCGCGGTTTGCCCTGCTTTATCCCTAAGAATAACGGTCATTTCCTGGTCTTGTTGGAGGTTCAGCGGACTGGTGGAATCTTGCGCTAAATCTATCACCAGTGCCGTAAAACCGGAGAGGAGGGTATCTTGTAAGTCCAGTTCAACGCTGGCGCCTTCCTTCTCCCAGGAAATTTGGTACAGAGGTAAACGCCAAGGGCTTCCAGGGAAATTCATGTGACCGGCAGTATTGTCCCTGAACAGAAAACTCCCGACAACATCCTTTACCACGGCACCACCTGACCCATGTAAGTCCAGGGGCAGTATCTCACGGTTGCCTGGGGTGAAGGAAAGCATAGCCTTACTACCATAAAAATCGCCTTTGGTCCCTTGGGGAAGCTCCCTTAAACCACCACCCTGGTTTACCGCTTCCAGGAAATCCAAGATATAGGTAACATATAAGTTTCGTTGTTTCACGGGATCCATGATGCTTACTGTTTTATCCGGATCTTCGGCATTTCGCAACCTGTTGTCCTGTCGCAGTAATGCCTCATTGAAGGCGTTGTGGTTCCCGCCAAAGAGATATACCAGGTGGACATCCGCTTCCCGCTGGGTAGCGTGAAGATCATCATATAGGCGGTAGCCATCCATTAAGAGCACATCATTATCCTGTGAGGGCACTAAGATAGCAGTGGGACGGTCAGGATAGGGATCTTCTAGAACAATTCCGACTGCCGGAGCATGAGCCAACAGACCATTTACCTTAGCCCCAAGATCTTCAATCACAGGCGCCAGCCAGAATATTCCCTGACCATTGCGGGAGTGACCTATAAGTGTGACATTTTGCATATCTAACCGCTTAAAAAGGGAGAGGGGAAAGCCGGTATATTCACCGTCATTGGCGCGCATAATATAACTCAGATGGTGGGTAACGATTTGCTTGGAGCGCACTACTTCATTGGGTTCGCCATTTTCAAAGGAAAATTGCATATTTACATTTAAACTAAAAACGGCGTAACCTTGTTGGACAAGCTCTTGCATCAGGTAGCCCAAGCCAATATCATAACGTGTTTCGGCAGCAGATTTTAGGGCATGGGCACCATGAGTGATGATCACCACGGGAGCGTTTTCCCGATCAGGAACAGCCATGGTACCGTTTATAACATACGGAAGAGCCTTGTTGCTCCAATCGTTTAGCTCTCCTATACCCAGATTGTAAGGTATGATATCGCCATAACCCCCATGATCTGTAGTAACGAGAATCGTCCTTGTATATTCGTCCAGCGCCAAAGTAAACCCACCGGTCAGTTCAAAAAAACGCGGTTCCATGAGAACCTGCCCTGCATTGATGACATAGTTAAATATATCGTAGCCCAGGACTACGCCGGTATCAATGTTAAAGGAGACAGTTTCGCCGCTGCGACCAGTAACGGTTACACTTCGGATATCGTCGTCATAATCTACGGTAATGCCATCTGCTTCCAAAACCAGGCGAAGGGGTATAAGCATGGTGCCGTCCTCCGTTACTATCGGAGGAGCACTGGGGGATAGGTAAGTGCCATTTAGCCAAATGCGGTAAGTATAGTCATCAAGCCATGAGGGAGGTCCTTCG
>WREE01000185.1 GCA_009779515.1 Symbiobacteriaceae bacterium | reverse complement strand
GCAATAGCCACCCGCTGCTGTTCGCCGCCGGATAATTGATTAGGGCGGTGGTGCATCCGAGACTCCAACCCTACCTCAGACAAAAGAAAGGTTGCCCGCTCCCGCACCTCTTTGCGGCTCTTCCCCGCAATAGACATAGGCAACTCCACATTCTCTAAAGCCGAAAGATGAGGAATGAGGTTAAAAAACTGAAAGACATAGCCAATCGAGCGGCGACGCATAAGGGCAAGCTGATCTTCGTTGAGATTAACAATGGACTGCCCGTTGATAAGAATATCTCCGGAGATAGGGCGGTCGAGACCCCCGATAAGACTTAACAGTGTAGACTTACCGCTCCCGGAAGGACCAACAATAGTGGCAATCTCCCCAGGGAGAACCTCCATATTGACATTGTTCACGGCATAAACCGCTTCGCCCAAAAAGAACGCCTTGTTCAAGTTAATCGTCTGTAAAATCGGCTGCTCGGACATACAAACCCCCGCTTTCTATGGCTTTGAGATAATATCTTGGTGTACACTGGCGCGTCCTCGTTCAAAGGAAGCGGCACGATTTAATTCATCGCGGATAATACTCTCCGGGTAAGGGTAAAAAGAAGCGTCAGGATGCAAAGGGCGAATGGCAAAAATACCACCCACGTGATACTCCACTACTTCACCATCGACCCAGGCTGCCCATTCCTGCAGCACTAAGCCACCATACAGTTCAATAGCTCCTACCACTTCACCTTCTTTGACGAAATCTCCTACATTTTTAAAGCAAATAAAGCTCGGCTCGCTTTGCGGGGTAGGCATTTGGAGAATGCGCACATTCTCCCGGCGTTCCCGCAGCACCAGCCACCCTTGGGCTCGGGGTAAAGAGCGAGTTTTAATAATGCGTAGAGGGATAACCCGTGCATAAAGCAACTGGTTGACGGTGGCTACCCGAGCGGTGAGTGTAGGAAAGAGTACGGCTACTGCCATAACTACAAAGGAGCTGGTACCTCCCTGGAAAAGGAAACGACGTAATGCTGCTCCTTCCGTCTCCTGCAACCAGGAAAACTGTTGCCCCATGACTAAAACTAAAGTAACTCCTAATGTCCAGCCTGCCACCGTGCTGATGCCATACTCCAGGCAGTTAAGAGTCACCATCTGGCTGTTGCTAATCCCAATAGATTTAAGAGAGGCTATCTCCTTGCGCCTTTCCAGGAACGTCATCAAGGCAACTGTCCAAACCCCAATCCCCATAAAAGTGAAAATGAGTACCAACAACCCGGCTCCTGGTTGCATAATGCGGGACAACAGTGTCTGGGAGACCATACGCGGTAAGTGGTCGCAAAGTAAAAGGGCGCCGGGATATGCCGAGGACATCCACTCCACCAAAAAAAGCAGAGTAGCCTCCCCTTGCAGGCGGTCGTAGTTAATAAGATAACGGTTTAGGGGGGTGTGGGGGTATAAAAGCTGTAAGTCTTCCAGGTGGAGTACAGCCGGAGCATAGTCACCTTCCTCCCTGTAGATACCCACAAGGGTAAGCTCCAGATAGCGGCGCTCCAGGTTTAGATTGACGGAGAGAACCAGGGTATCACCCAAAGCCAGTCCCCCCTGGGTAACATAAGAGAGAGGCAAGAGAATCTCTCCCCGCTGCATCAGAGGTGAACCGACCAAAGCTTCACTGGCGGGGAAACGGTAAAAGAGGCTCCCCTGCTCCAGACCTAAGGCGTCCAGGGTGCCATATGCGGCTTCCACCCTGCCTCCCAGCGCACCCTCTCCGTGACCATAAAGCTGGCGACGGTAGCGGGCAATCGGTAGCTCCTCCCGGCTTTTCACCTGGACCCCTTCCTTGAGCAGCACCATAACATCGAAGTTGCTGATCTGCAAAGGAAGGGTGCTGGCAATACCGCTGCTGGCAATATTCCCCATATAGGCGCCATACAGTGTATGCAGAGCAAAGGAGAGGGCGATAAGGACCGCCATAGTCACCAAGCGCCACCGCCAGCGGGTGGCGTTTTGCCACGCTAAAGCCAGAACCGCTCCTCGGCTATGGGTATTATTCATGTCGCAGCACCTCATTAACCGTCAGACGAGCCATACGGAAGGCAGGCATCAGACCAAAAACTACAGCAGCACCAAAGGCCATGAGAGCCACCATAAGAAAATCGCGCCCGATGGAAACCAAGAGAAAAGCCAAAGAGGTTCTATTGGTAAGCTGGGTAAGTGCTGCCGGTAAGCGGATAAAGATAAACCCTCCTAAAGCTCCCAGACCGGAGATGAGAACAGCCTCGGTTAACACCATAATCATAATCTCCCATTGCAGCGAACCTACCGCTTTGAGAATAGCTATTTCGGTTTTTCGTTCGCCAATCATAATGAGCAAGTTAGAGGCAATGACTAAAGCGGCGTTACAGAAAATTAGAATCGCCAAAGGGATGCGAAGATCCAGAGGGAGGACGCTTTGCTCGGTTTCCCGTGACGCCTCCCGAAGACTACCTACCACCTGTTCTGGCGCCAGAGATAGGTCTTCAATCAAAAGTTCAGCCAGAGCCTTTTCCACCAGGAAAGGAACATGGGCAAAAGTAAGCTCTGGGAAGCGCCCCTTTAATACCAGCATGGTATCTTCCAGATAGGAAATATCGTTAACTCTCAGCATCAGCTCCCGGGGTGTATAAGGAAAGGGAGCAACCTCCTGCCAAATTTTTTGCCAGGTAGCTAAAGGGATTTGCATTTCGTCCAGAGACCAGTAGATAGGGTAGCTCCTATCGGTAACTCCGCCATCACCACTGGAGGAGGTATACTGGGCGCTGCGGGTGGGTATCTCCAGGACACCAACAACCCGAAACTGAAACTCCTTACTCTTAGTATAATCCATGCCCAAGTTATCCCCTTGCAAGGAGAAAAGTGGCACTTGCACTGTCACCAGTTCCCCTACCCGGGGAGTTCTCTCCCCGGGTGGCATCGTGGCGTAATTGGAAACTACCGCCACAAACTCTCCCTCATCCTCCGCTGCCAACCAACGTCCGCTACGCACCAACCCGGCAGGATGAGCGACCAGTTCGTTGTCCAGGGCAAAATCGCGCCCTCTCAAGGCAGTGGGAACGCAGTAGGAGCCGCGACTGATTTCCCCGGGGATTTGATAACGCGGATAGAGGGAGGCAATCCCCGGGGTAGCAGCCACAGCAGATTGCAGCTGGGCACTGAAACTAGACGGCTCGGGATACTCCGTTAAGTAGCCTAAGCTGCTAAGCTCTGGAAAAAAGGTGTCCAGTATGGTAAAAGGGCTCCCATGCATCTTCCGGTAGCTCCAGGTAGATTCTCCGGCGGGAATTTCTCCCACAAAGGAGGTATCGAAAACCGCTACCTCCCCTCCCAGCATAGCCCGAAACTGCCAGTTAAAGAGCTGATTATAACCCCGGCTTAAGGATAAAGCATTGGTTAAAAATGCG
>WREE01000184.1 GCA_009779515.1 Symbiobacteriaceae bacterium | reverse complement strand
CTCCAAGATAGATTCTCACGGTAAATTCATCAATTATGGTAGTTCCATCTGCCATGGTACCTATGGCTTGCAATCGTCTTTCCCCTTCATAGGCTTGTCTCGGCGTGAAAACTACCTCATGGGCGGAGCTTTCCGCCAGACCCACTGAGATATAAGATCCATCTCCAAGGTTTTGGAGACGGTACTCCACACGGGTTAAAGGTACATTAGCCAGGGACGAAAGGCGAAGCTCCCCGGTAATCACTTGTCCGGGACCTGCACCACGCAAGAGGATGCCAGGAGTGGCAGGCACTGTTACCCGTATGGGGTTGCTGGTATGAATCTTACCATCGGGAGCGATAACTTTGACCAAAATATCCCATTCACCTGCGGTGTCAGGACCAGGAAACCACTGGTAGTCTCCCCAGGGCATTTCTGCCAGCAAAACTTCCACACTGGAATTAACGCTTCGCGCCCAATACTGGGTGCTGTGGGCATCAAAATTTCGCGAAATAGACAGAGTAACAGGCACTTTGCCCACATCCGCTATGGCAAAGTTGTGCAGTTTGACATATGGGGTGCTATCCTCTTCTGGAACTTGCGCCTGGAGGATGATCTGTTCGCTGGTTATGGGGTTACCGGCAGCATCGAAGGCTATGGCTCGCACGGCGATCAAGCCGGTTTGACCAGCAGGTGGAACATGGGTATATATACCCGAAGGATCGGTAAGAATAGACCGAGTGCTGCTACCACTGCTGATCTCAGTGAACTCATACTCGACTCCTCTGGTATGAAAGTTGGTTTGCACACTCATGGTGGTCTCGCCTGTCATCTGCTGGTTTGGTGTTATACCTTGAAGAGCAACCCGGGGTGTTACCTCCAGGTGAACTTCCACCGCGGTTCCCCTTAAAAAAAGCCCTTGTTTATCGAGGATAATCGCTGCCAGGATACCGGTCTTGCCATTTAAGGTCAGATCCGGCAGCCAGGAAACAGCTTCGTTCACGGACGCGCTCATGGCAATTAGTTTACCGGTTCCTGTTGCCGGGTCTAAGAGAAAATACCTGGTTGGGGTTTCGCCTTCAGGCTGCCCACCAGGCTCAAAGGAAAGTTTTAAGTTCATGCTGTCGGTTATTCTTTGGCCACTATTCACCCCTAAAATGCTTAGGTCATGGTCAGGTTTGGTGGCCAATGCTTTGGCGGTATCAATGATGATCCTGCGCCCCATCTCATCCCACTCAATGCTTATCCCCAAGGCTTCGGCTACCATCCTAAGAGGGAGATAGGTTTTATCGTTGATAATTCGAGGAGCAACATCGCAGACACCATAGTATGTCGTAGCAGCGTCACGGTAAAAAAACAGGCGGTTGTCTGTCCAAAGCTTCAGCGTTGAGACCTTGTCCCGGGTGATGCTCACTGTCCGTAAGTTGGGCTCCCATTCCACCACAGCCTGGAGAGCTTCCATAAGCCCTCGGATAGGCACAAGCACTCTTCCCTCTATAAGCACAGCCGGATCTGTCAGAGAAAGCTCCTCTCCGTCAACATAGATGCTGGCAGACAGAGTAGAAGCCCATGAACTGCTTTCACCCAGAGTATGATACACGAAGGCTTCTACTCCGCCACGGGAACCGAGGCGCAGGAGCGAAGCTCCTGTAAGTGCAGGCGGGCTTTGCCCGCCGTAGCGCCGGGGGTTTGGGGGCTGGTAGCCCCCATCTATCAGAGTAGCGCCTTTAGCAGATTGTTGCCACAACGAACCGGTAGCCGTTAAAAGCACCACCAAGGCAATTAGGACAGGAAGATGATACCCTTTGGTCTCCCATGTCAGACGTTTCCTTCCCAAAATGGCTTTAAGGCAACACGGCATAGCTTTTGCTCCTATCTTAAGACCAAACAACACCTTTAGTAGGCAGCAATCCCTTTTAACTGCTCGCCTCGACAGGGGGTAAGTAGCAGGTGAAAGGTGTTTGCAAGTTGAATTGTCTAAATATTCTATACATTCTCCCAACATTTACGCTAAGGAGGCGCCTATTATGCTCGATACGGTAACCCTTGCCAGTATCCAGTCTGCCAGAGCCAGGCTACAGGGAATCATTTATGTGACCCCGGTCATGGAGAGTAAGGTTCTCTCGGAAATCGCGGGAATGCCCCTTTATTTCAAATGTGAGAATTTGCAACGCACCGGCGCTTTTAAGCTGCGAGGCTCTTACAATAAGCTCTCCCAGCTCAGTGCTCAGGAGCGTAGTGTCGGTGTAATTACGGCATCCTCGGGTAATAGTGGTTGCGGTACAGCCTTTGCCGGCAAGCTGCTTGGCCTTCGCGTCGTCGTGGTCACCTCGAACAACCCTGCTCCTGCTAAAAAGGCAGCTTTAGAGGCGTATGGTGCCGAAATCCATTATGCCGGTCAGATGTCGTCGGAACGTTTAGCGCGAGTTGATGAGCTGTCTGCGGAGTTTGGCCTGACCGTTATCCACGCCTATGACGACCCCCAGGTTATTGCCGGTCAGGGAACTATCGGTCTCGAAATGCTCGAGCAGATGCCTGATGTGGAGCAAATAGTCGTCCAGATAGGGGGCGGTGGGTTGCTGGGCGGCATCTCCACAGCGCTCAGGACCTCGGGGTATAGGGGTCGTATCGTTGGTGTGGAACCCGAGGTGAGCGCACGCATGACCTATTCCCTCGCCCAAGGTCAGGCTTCTGCGCTACCTCTCCAGCAATGGGCTGTTTCGGTCGGTGATGGCATCAACTCCAATAAAATTGGCAATTACACCTATCCCTTAATTCGCGAGTATGTAGATCAGGTGGTAACCGTTAGCGAGGCTGAACTTCTTGAAGCTACTAAGTTGCAAATCGAACAAGGTAAAATGTTCGTCGAACCTTCAGGAGCTGCCACTTTTGCAGCGGCTTTGGCGGGTAAACTGCAATCCGGCTTAAAGACAATTTGTCTCATATCTGGGGGCAACTCCGATATACACTCCCTGGCTCGCCTGATGTCATAGTGGCAGAGGTAGTTGGAAAAATCGTAGGTCACCCCCACAGAAGGCACTTGGGGTTGACCTATCTTTTTTTGGAATGGTGGCGTGAGAAAAGAGCGATCTGCTTGCCGGTAGCTCTCTTTTCCCGCAGGTAAGCGCTACGATCCTCCACATAGCGGGTTTCCCGCTTCTGCTCCCGATAAAGCTGCCACTCTTCTTCCGCTAGAGAACCATCTGCCAGTGCCTCCAGGATGGCACAACCCGGCTCAGAGCGATGGGTGCAGTCTCGGAAGCGACATTGCTCCAACAAGGTCTCGATTTTGGGAAAACCTATGGTAATGCTCTCATCAGCATCGAATAAACCTAACTCCCGCATACCAGGAGTGTCAATAATCATGGCACCACTGGGTAGCATAAAAAGCTGACGGTGGGTGGTAGTATGCCTGCCTCGGGAACCCTCCGCCCGGATGTCACGCACAGCCATCACCTGTT
>WREE01000183.1 GCA_009779515.1 Symbiobacteriaceae bacterium | reverse complement strand
TATTAAGCGGCGGAAATTGGACAAAGAAATGTTGCTAAAATCATCCAGCTCACGCTCGATCATCGGCGCCATATGGTACAGCCGGATATCCTTACCAAACTGATAGTCATTGAGCACATTTTCAGCCAAATAGTTAAACTTGCGGTTGGCAGGTATATTAACTTCATTTACTTTAAACTGTAGCTGCCCTGTGCGCAGGTTAATTAAAGCTGCTAGGATCACTGCCAGAAGCATCAGAGCTAGCAGGGCAAAAATCGCTGCCGGGGAATCGATGAAGGCTAATAAGCCACTGTGTAGGCCACTGCCAGGGAGGAAAAAAAGTTGCCAGACAATACCCAGGGAAACGCCAATGGTTACTGTATCTTGCAGGGCTAAGCCGAAGATACGCAGGTAAGAGCCTAAGCCGCCCCGAGAATTTTGCCCTTCTTCAAAGAAAACCCTGAGCTCTTGGGTAAGAGGGTTCTCCGCATGCAGATAATCCATATTCGCACTTTTGTCAGCTACTGCCTGGCGAAAGCGCGATTCCAACACATTGGCCTGGAGGCTGCGGACTCGGTTTAAGCTGCGATTAAGGAGAGCAAAGCCTAAATTAAGAGCGACAATAACGGTTACCAACAGGGAGAGTCGGCTCTGGGAGCGAGCTCCCATAAGTTCATCCAGTAGCTGGGCGGTTAAAAATACATTGGCGAAAGGGGAGAGGGCATCGACTAGCGAAAGAGAGATAATCGTAGGAATAGCCATAGGTACCAGACGTTGGGTAAGCTTTAAACTGCGCCATACCAGTTTAGCATCTTCTCTTTTCGTGTGGGGAGCAGAAAGATCGTAGTCAGTCATTAGGAGCCACCTCCACTTAAGCTAGCGGCAATCTGGGCGATTTCCAGACTACCAACCGCGACATCTTCTTGGTAATAATGGGCTTGCACTGCAAACATTTCCGCATATGTTCCCCCCAGAGCCATCAGCTCCTGGTGAGTGCCTAACTCGGTAATTTGTCCACCCTGTAAAAAAGCAATGCGGTGGCAGAAGCGGGTGGAAGCCAGGCGATGGGAGATATAAAGGGAAGTCTTGGCGCCAACCATGTCGTTATATCTCAGATATAAGGTTTCTTCGGCTAAAGCATCCAAAGCGGCAGTCGGTTCATCCATGATAACAATAGGTGCATCTTTATATAAGGCTCGAGCCAGCATTAGCTTTTGCGCTTGCCCTCCGGAGAGGTCGACCCCAGCGCTGTCCAAGGCACGAGTTAAGGGGGTTTGTATACCAGAGTTCAGGGTCTCCACATGCTCCTGCAACCCTGCCAGTTCCAGGCAGTTCCACACCCGGTTGGCATCTACCTCTTCGGGGACGATGAGAGCGATATTACGTCCCACGTCCATAGCCAAAACCCGTGCTTCCTGAAAGACCGGAGCAAAGAGTTGAAAGAGCTGCTCTTTGGTAAAGCTTTGAGCATCATGACCATCTATAAGAATGCGCCCTTCGGTGGGGGAGTAAAGACCGGTGAGTAGTTTGACCAAAGTAGTCTTACCGGCGCCATTAATGCCTACCAGCGCCAGCTTTTCCCCAGGGTTAATACGCAGGTTTAAGTTACGCAAGGTCCATTGCTCGCTCCCGGGGTAGCGGTAGGATAGATTTTCCAACACTATCTCCGGAGTTTTACTCACCTGGGGAGGGTGGTCAGCTAGTTGGCGTGGGTTGTCTTGCAAATTAAGAAAGTTGCGGTAGAAGCCCAATTCCAAGCTGGCAGCTAAGAGTAAGTTGATGTCGATGGTTATTTTACTTATCCAACCGGATATTCCGGCGATAGCTGCAAAGAGTAGGGTGAAATCACCAACGGCAATTTGGTTTTGCAGCACCAAGTTGATGAGAAAGGTGTAAGCCATGAAGTCTCGCAGGAGAGCCACGGCGCATTCAACGGTATCGGCAGCCAGATAACGTTTGCTGATCGAACGGCGGATAGCGTCTTCTAGATCCACCAGGTTACCCATGATGCTATCCAACCAAGGCGCCATAGTGTAGAGGCGAATATCTTTAGCGTTGGTATAGTCGTTAACGGAACGGTAAAGGTAGCGTCGTTTGCGGCTGTTTTCGGCCAAGTCGTCACGCCTGGAGGCCTCGAAGCTCTGTGCCCAGCGTACCGCACCAATGCTGATAGCGCCACCCACCATGAGGAGAAGAATAATTCGTATTTCCAGAGCTGCTACGACACCGGCGTAGAGGATAAGACCGGTGCTGTGCGCTAAGAGGTTGACTAAATTAACAATTACCGCTTCCGCACCGGAGTGGTTGCCGTTTAACGCTTCGTAAGCTTTCTGTTTGGCTCTTTGCCCTGCGGGGTCTTCGGCAATAGCGTAGTCCATGGTCATACTCTTGCCTTCCAGCATTTGCACAAAGCGGATTCTGTTAGCCAAAGCTTCAAAGTAGATGAAGCGGTTGGAGGCTAATTTGCTCACTTCCAGCAAAACCAGGAGGAGGGTGATGACACTGATAATCTTAACCAGTTCTAAGCTTGCCACCCCCCCGCTAAGAGCGTCGATGACCAACTTGGGCAAGAAGATGGCAATGAAGGGAACGGCGACTTCGGAAAGGCAGGAGATAAGAGCTAAGGGAAAAACAGCTTTACCCCAGCGCCAGAGGTACGAGCAGACAAAGGAGATATTACCGTAAAAGGTATAGCTTGGGGAGCGGGGGGTCGAGCTGCTGGACATAACGAAATCCTCCTCCAGTGGTTTAGTTTTCATTTCGAGGAGATTATAAACTATAAGGTATATTATTGTCAATAGGCACGTTACTAAATCAATACTTGCATATTAATATTAATAACCTTTGGGGAGAGTCAACAGTTGGTAAGAACGAAAAGAGATTTGGCAAATTAATTAACCTAATAGCTTCAATATATTAAGTCTAAGCCTAGTAAGTGCCAATTAATGGCTAAAAAATATTTTTTAGAATGGAAAAGAGTGATTTTTTATGTCTCAGGAAAGCTATCAACCGTTACTTGATCTCATACGGAATGCCAGCCGAGTACAAGGGAAACCGCTACTTATAGCTCTGGATGGCTACAGCGGAGCCGGGAAAAGCTCCCTCGCGGCGCAGTTGCACAGGATATTTCCCAGCAATCTATTTACGATGGATGACTTCTTCCTGCAGCCCTGGCAGCGCACCCCGGAGCGTTTAGCTACTCCCGGAGGCAATGTGGACTACGAGCGTTTTTTACAGGAGGTGTTGATCCCATTAAAACATGAGGTGAGTTTTACCTATCGCCCCTTCGATTGTTCTACCTTAGCCATGGGCGCTGAAGTAGCGGTGCAACCCCAGGGAATAAATATCATTGAGGGGGTTTATACCTTGCATCCGGAGCTACGAGACTATTACGATATAAAAGTCTTTTTAAACCTTGGTGAGGACGAACAAAAGCGCAGGCTGCAAAGCAGAAACCCTGCTTTGTACCCGCGCTTTCTCACCGAGTGGCTCCCTATGGAGCGACTCTATTTTACGGCTTG
>WREE01000182.1 GCA_009779515.1 Symbiobacteriaceae bacterium | reverse complement strand
TTCCTCAGGTTCTATGGAAGGGGAGTTAGAGACAACCCTAGAAGCGGCTCGGGAGTTCGTCAGAGCTCTGCCGGAGGATGCCACTATTCAGATAGTGAATTTCGCTTCCACGGTCATAGCTTTCCCCGGTGAATCTAAGGAAGAAGCCATAAACAGTATCAACCAAATTACCTTAGGGGGCAGCACCGCTCTTTATGGTGCGGTCATTACCGGTTTGGAGATGCTTCGAGGCAGGGAGCGCCCTAGCCTAATTGTTTTCACGGATGGCTTAAATGAGCCTGCCTGGGGGGGCTTAACCGATGTTGCCGTGGTGCAGGATGCCATTATTAAAGCTGGGGTGCCGATATATAGCATCGGCTTTGGACCGGAGCACGCTCCCCCCCCTCTACCGGAGCAGAGTCCCGAGGAGGAAGAGGAAGCGCCTGCTCCGGCAGCGGAGCTACAACCCAGCGATTTAAGGGACTTCGCCACCCTCTCCGATGGTAAGTATTATTCGGCAGGGGATCAGGAAGCTTTGAGCAAGGTCTTTACCGCTATCGCCGCTCGCATAGGCAGTGCTTTTACCGTATCTTATAAACGTCCGCCGGCATCCAGCCTATCTGATACACCGGTAATACTCCTGGTGGTCGACAGTTCAGGCTCGATGGGGGAAAAAATTGCCGGTGGTTCTAAAATACAGCACCTTAAATCTTTGTATCGCCAGTTTCTCCTGGATGCGCCCGAAAATATTCTCATGCAGGCCATAGACTTTAACAATAAAAATATCCAGATGCTTACCTCTGAGAAAAGCTCCATGCTAACGGCGTTATCCGCTGCTATGGCAGAAGGCGGCACCAATGTCGCAGGCGCCGCCAGGAGAGGCTACGCCCACCTTATGGATGTAGCAACTTCTAAACGTATTCTTATCTTTGTCACTGATGAAGCTATGATAGACCCTTCCAAAGTAAACAACGGCTTCGACATCATCTTGCAGGATATTAAGGAAGCCGGAATCCTCTCGCTGTGGGTAGGGCTGACCAGTAGCGCGGATAGGTACGAGGAGGTCTATCGCCAGGTAGCCGAGTATGCCGGAGGCAGTTATGTGGTTACTGCCGATGCTGCCGCGCTTAATGCGAGTCTACACCAGATGCTGGCGAGTATAAATACCACTGCAGGCAGCAGCAGCAGTCAAATTACCCTGCAGTTACTCCTGGGTGCAAGTGGCGCCAAGCGGAGCTTCTCCGGAAGCATCACCGCCGAGCTAACCCCTCTCCCTCCCGCCACCCCGACAGTAGCTCCGCCGGAAGCCTTGCAGGTACGTAGCGGGCTTCCTTTGACTGCCCTGTTCGGGGGAACCTACCTGGAGCAGCCCTCTTTAACCCAGGGGGCGGGAACTCTTGCCCCACCGGCCTCTTTTTATAGCCCCAATGCTATCCAAAAGCTCAGCGGGAGTACTCCCTCGGAGGATACCCGCCTCCAAACTCACACCCCTTTAGGAGTAGAGGCTCAAAACCAGGGGGTGAAAATCCAGGCGTTAGATTTTTTCCGCTTTTCCCGCTTACGGGGAGTGGATGCTCCCGAGGGTATGACCTTTTTTGGGATCTACCTACAGGTGGACAATCTCTTAAGCCAACAGCCGCTGACCATACCCAGTATCGCCTCCAGTTTCTACCTGAACTTGGACGACCTTGATAGTTATCCCGCTTCACGCTGCACGTGGCTGGCCGAAACCCCTCTTACGGCGCCGGGTGATCTGGCTCTGCGTATCCCGCCTGGGGAGAGCCGTGAAGGTATGCTGGTCTTTCTCACCGCTAGCTCTGTGCCTACTACGCTACAACTATCTTTATACGACGCTCTGCACGGAGATCTCCATTTGCCCTTGATGGGGGAACCCCGCGGCATTAACCTGGAGGTAAAGGAGCTTCCCCCTCAAACTCCTGTTACCATAGCCGAGGGCGTTACCTTAACCGTCACCGGATATAGTGACGTTATTCGCCTGGGCAGGCAGGCGGCAGCTTCGGGGATACTCTGGCGCATCGTGGAAGGGAGCATGGAGGCGGATGCTGCCACCAGCCTGAGCCTTAATCCTTATAGCGATATTTTTTTAGAACTGGCTACCGACAACGGGGCTTTCTTCCTGCCGTTATCTCCTCTCACCGAAGTGGTTCCTTTAGGTTATACCGGTACTCGAGAGCTCCTTGCTAAGGTAGCCACTCCCTTTCGCTGGGTCTTCGAATTACCTGCTGCTTTGGCAGGAAACCGGGGGAGCATTTATGGCAACCCTCCCAAGGGGGCTTTCCGCCTTCCTCTGCTGGAGGGGGCGACCTACCCGGCTATGCCACTGCCGGAGGTATATAAACGGGATAATCTGGAGCTGACGGTGAACGAGTTAGGGCTTCTCTCTAACGCCCAATATCGTGCCCTGATACGCTCCTTTGAGGTCACCCAAGAGAAAGAAGATGAAGATGCCCGCAAAGCTCTAGCGGCTCACGAAGCAGCCGAAGAAAAGAAGCGTCTTGACGCTGAGAAGAGCGGCGGTAGCTATCTACCCCAGCCCCTACCTGTACCCGCAGAGCTACCCCCGGATTACAGCGGCACCTTTTATCTGGTGGCGGATGTCACCCTTAGCGATAAAGCCGACGGCTTCAGTTCCACCACCGGCAACTTTTTGGAAATGCTTCATCAGCGTTTCGCCTGGGACAGCCAGCAGGAAAGTTTCCTCCTGGACGGAGCACCACCCACCCCAAGCCAAGCCAGGGGGTTGGTGGTTGCCGTGGGTGATTCTACGTCCCAGTTGGCTTTGGGCATGAGCCAAGGCTTCATCACCCCCGACGGTCAGAGTCGGCGTGGCTTGGTGGTCTTTCCCTTAGAAAGCCCCGACTTCTACCTGAGCAGTGCTTTGTTTCCAGAACTGAAGCTTCCGGTTACCGCCAGTGCCTTCAGCGGCATATCCTTGCTGCGACCTAAAACAGTGCCGCCTAAGAGTAATCAACTGTTTGCTACCGCTATCCAGGAGCAGATTAACCTGGTGGTGCAGAGTTATCAAGCCCAGCAGCCAAAACCAGAGCAGGCGGATCGTCCCGGTGATGGCTACACCTTGGGTAGAAAGCCGCATACCACCGCTTTTTCCGTACCCAACACCGCTCTGTTCGGTTCGCTGCTTCTGGCCCAACCTCGAACCGTAGCTGAGGGCTTCAGCTTGCTACAAAGCATGGCGTGGCGCCCTGCTCCTGCCTCTGACTACCGCTCGGGATACTGGAACAGCCGCTATGCCCCTGCTGCGGTACTAACCCAGGAGTGGGGCACGGAGTATGACCTGGCGGTATTGGCAGAGGAGCTTCTTGCTAGCATGGGGTTTAGCACCCGGCGGCAGGAGGTAATTCTCACTGCGCTGGGGCAGCAAGCCCTGCGAGATTACCTGGGGATCGATCCTTTACCCCGAGAAGGGTCGGGGGGACAGACCGCGCTCCCCTTAGCCAATCGGGAAGCTTTGCCTGCTCTGGGTTTTACCGATGCCGCAGGCAAAGGTCACCTGCTGGTCATCCCTTTTATGCGGGAGATGGAGGAGTTGGTAGGTTATGT
>WREE01000181.1 GCA_009779515.1 Symbiobacteriaceae bacterium | reverse complement strand
ATCCCTGGAACGACTATCAAGGCCTTATCGACCGTTCGGCCTTAGCCCATGCCCATAAAGTAGAGACCCCGTTATTGATGCTCCATGGTGAGGAAGATTACCGCTGTCCCATCATACAAACGGAGCAGTTCTACGTAGCTCTCAAGCGGCTGGGGAAAACAGTAGTGATGGTACGCTACCCCGGCGAGTCCCACGGTTTGCGCAAGCCGGATAACCAGCTCGACCGCTACCGTCGGATCAAAGCTTGGTTCGACTACTATGGAGGAAAATAACAGTGTAGGTCGCCGCAGCAACCAAGGCTCTCCCAGGCTTATGCTTGGGAGAGCAGCGGCGCGGAGGTAAGCATGAAGGTTGGTTTAATAGGTCTTCCCTTAAGTGGCAAGACTACTCTATTTAATTTGCTGTGTGGCAGTAATGCTGCCACCAGCTCTTTCTTTTCCGGTCGCTCCGAGGCTAATTTTGGTATTGCCAAAGTGCCGGATCCCCGTCTCGATTGGCTGGGGGAGCTTTATCACCCCCGCCGGACGGTCTACGCTCAAATTGAAGTCACCGATCTACCCGGTTTGTACCATGGAGAGCGCAGCAGTGGTAACAGTTTCTTACAGGCAGTGCGGCAAGTAGATGCTCTGGTGCATGTAGCCAGGGCTTTTGCTGGTAATGTGGAGCATGTGGATGGCAGTGTCAACTTCATGAGGGATGTAGATAAGGTGCAAGTCGAGCTTTTAATTGCCGATTTAGACCTTATCGAACGCCGTTTACAGCGCATCATCAGCGGTAAAAAGGTTACCCCGGAACAAAAAGCCGAGATGGGGCTATTAGAGGCTTGTCGGGAAGCTTTGGAAAAGGAGCAGCCTCTGGCGACAATCGGCTTAACTCCGGCGGAGGAGCTTACCCTTTCTCACTACGGTTTCTTTACCCAACTGCCTCAACTGCTAGTCCTTAACTTAGATGAAAAGCAGTTGCGTCAAGGGAATTGTCCGGGGCAGGAGGAGGTAGAGCAGTGGGCGCAAGAACGCGGCTTTACCGTTTTAACGGTTTCTGCGGCTCTGGAAGAAGAAATTGCCCGGTTGCCTGCTTCGGAACGCACCCCTTTCCTGCAAGATTTAGGGGTAACCTCCCCGGGAGCAGCTCGTTTAGCCCAAGGGATGTATGCGCTGCTCAATCTCATCTCCTTTTTTACGGTAGGCGAAGACGAGGTCAAAGCTTGGACTATTCGCGCCGGTTTGGATGCTAAAAGGGCTGCCGGCAAGATTCACAGCGATTTGGAGCGAGGCTTTATTCGGGCGGAAACAGCAGCTTATAACGATTTATACGCTCATGGCAGTATGGCGAAGCTGCGGGAAAAGGGACTTTTGCGCCTGGAGGGTAAAGATTATATTGTCAAAGATGGCGATATTATGAATATTCGCTTTAATGTGTAAGGGGAACATCGACTCCACCTCCAGCGTCTAAGGAACTAGAGCTTAACTCTGTAAAAAATGGAGGTCTGGACATGGCGCAACTCTTTTCGTTGTTTTTTTCCAGTAAGTGTCTTTCGTTGCTACTCACTTTGTCCATGTTGGTGGCGTTAGTCGCTGTGCCGCGCTTGGGAGAGCAGCGAGTTATGGCGGCGGATAGTGGCAACGCTTTTACCGGCACCCTTGCCGATTTAGCTCAGCACCCCTTGCTTAACGGGGCAGTGGCTTTCTTTCTGGGAGAGCCTTTAGCTCTGGCTAAGGGAAGTATTGGTTGGATCGACAGTACCGACCGCCGGGTAGTAGCTTGGCTGGATCCGGTCACTAACCGTTCCTATGCACCGCTGCGTTACGTAGCTACAGCTTTTGATGCCGAAGTTTCCTGGGATGAAGCAAACGCCCAGGTAACCCTTCGCTGGCAGGAGCGCACAGTGATCATGCGGGTGGGTAGTAATACCGTGGAGCTGGGGGAGAGCCGTCTCGCCTTGGACGCTCCTCCTGTTTTAAGAGAGGGGAGAGTCTATCTTCCCTTGAGAGGGGTAGCCACCGTCTTAGGCAAAGATATACATTTTATCGATGGTTTAATTATTATGCAAGATGCGCCCGAGCTGGTTACCCTGCAAGAGCGGGGAAGCGAGCTGATCACTCTGCTGGGGTTGAAGCTGCAACCTCTGGCGTCGGTAGGAAGCTACGAAAAGCTGATGCTCTTACTCCAAAGTAGCTTGGGCGGCTATCAAGATTATGGCGAGGTCGACGGCATCTTTGATGACAGCAGACAGATGGAGTTGTTTACCACTGCGCCTGCAGTCGGTGCTACCGGATCTATGGCCGCTCCACCCCCGCCTCTGGCGTCGCCTAACGATATGCCTCTGGCGACACCGGCGCCGGGTGGCAATACTGCCCAGGATGCTCCTGCCGCGGAACGCTACTCTGCCGTGGAAAAAGTCGAGGAGGCTTCCAGCTACAGTGAGACTAATCTGCAGGTGGCAGGAGTCGATGAAGCCGATATCATCAAAACCGACGGCACTTATATCTATGTGGTACGTGCCAACGAGGCTCTGATTATTTCGGCTTTACCGGCAGAGAAGATGCAAATTCTCTCTCGGGTAAGTTTCCGGGAGAGCGTCCCCTTAGAGCTTTACATTGAAGATAACCGCATGGTGATTATTACCCAAGACTGGCAGGAAGATAACCGCTGGAACTTTACCAGACCGGCGCCTGGGGTTCCCGTGAACGAAAAGCCGGCGGTTATGCCGACCTCGGTGCCGCGACTGGACTACGACTACTATCCTTACCGCAACTATCAGGCAGCAACACAGATGCTGATCTACGATATAAGTAACCGCAGCGACCCTAAGCTCCTGCGGGAAGTGGAAGTGGAAGGGAACTACCTCTCCTCCCGACGTATCGACACCTGCTATTATTTGGTTACTAACCGTGATATCGATTGGTGGCAGATTGCCCGTTATGCTTACCAGGGTGTGGCGCCTGCCGACTTAGCCGATGCGGCAGCTCCTCGCTACCGCGATTCTCTGGTGGGAAGCGCCAAGCAGCTACTGCCGTACCATATGATCCGCTGCTTCCCGGAGATACAGGAGGCCAACTACCTCATGGTAGCCGCTTTTGATGCGGCTAAAAACGAGCTTATCGATATTCAGGCGTACCTGGGAGCAGGTGCCACCGTTTATGTCTCCGGCACCGGTTTGTATGTAGCTGCTTCGCAGTCTGTGCGGGTAGAATCGGCTGCTCTGCAGGCGGTGGAAGAAGCTATGGGTCTGCGGGCACCGTACCGTCCTCTATACGAAAATGCCACGCGCATCTTCTCTTTCTCTCTGCAGGGGGGTAAAGTAGTTTATCAGGCTAACGGTATCGTTCCGGGAAGTTTGCTCAACCAATTTTCCCTGGATGAGTATCAGGGTCATTTGCGGATAGCGACAAACCGGCAACCTTATAGCTGGTTCTGGGGTAGCGGCGAAGAGATGCGTAACCAGCTCTATATTCTAGACGCTGACTTAAACGTGGTTGGCGCTCTGGAAGATATAGCTCCCGGCGAACGTATCTACTCGGCTCGTTTCATGGGGGGGCGTGCCTTCCTGGTGACTTTCCGCACGGTGGATCCCCTGTTTGTTATCGACTT
>WREE01000180.1 GCA_009779515.1 Symbiobacteriaceae bacterium | reverse complement strand
GGAAACCCGAGCCAGAATCCGCGGCGAAGTTATGGAGTTTATTAACGTCACCGAAGCGGAGTGGAGCGATTACTTGCTGGTGCGTCTCTCCAGTGAAAAGAACAAGCAGTTCCAGGGTAAACACTTAGCTGAAATTGCCACTATTTTAGGGAAAGAGCCGGTAGATACCGCCTTAGACCTCCTCATCGAAGAGAAAGGTAACATTTCCCGTATCCTCTTCTCTATCGGCGAAGAAGATATTGCCCAAATTATGAAGCATCGTCTGGTTATGGTCGGATCCGACGGCAACGCGGATAACTTGGGAACTCCTGGGATTATTCATCCTCGCTCCTTTGGCGCCTTCGCCCGGGTTTTGGGACGCTATGTGCGAGATTTGAAGGTTATTCCCATCGAAACCGCCATCTACAAAATGACCGGCCTCCCCTCCTGGCGCCTCCGCTTAGACGGCCGTGGCTTGCTGCGTCAAGGCTTTATTGCCGACCTGGTGCTCTTTGACCCGAACACCATTGAAGACAAGGCCACCTTCGCCGACCCGAAACAAGCCAGTGTAGGTATCTCTCGGGTCTATGTTAACGGTGTTCTCACCGCCAAAGATGGTAAACATACCGGCGCTAAGGCAGGGAGTGTGCTGCGTCGCGACGGCTAAGGAAAGGGGACAGTAAGTTTTGCTTAAAGAGCGTATAAACCAGTTACTGGAGCAGTTTAAAGGTGTCGCCGGTATAGCCATCACCAATCTAGCCACCGGAGAAGAGCTTTATGCCCATAACGGTGACCAACCTTTTATAGCTGCCAGTGCTATAAAAACAGCTATTCTGCTGGAGCTTTATGACCGTATCAATGCCGGGAGTATCGACCCTTTACAGAGTTCCACGGTTACCGAGCAAGACTTTGTGGGTGGTAGCGGCATCATCGAAATGATGTCCACCCCCAAGGAGTATACAGTTTACGATTTTGCTCTCCTGATGATCATCGTCAGCGATAACCTAGCTACCAACCAGCTCATCAACCTGGTGGGTATGGAAGCGGTTAACCAAAAAATGGCTGCTATTGGCATGAAACATAGTGCCTTAAAGCGCAAAATGATGGATTTGGAAGCGCGGCGGGAAGGGCGAGAGAATCTTCTCTCCCCCCGGGATTTAGCCCTGCTCTACCAGTATATCTACCAGAACAAAGAGCAGTATGCTAAAGTCTTAAGAATCCTACGGGGACAACAGCTCAATACCAGCCTCCCTCTCCTGGTGGGACGCGGTATCGCTTTTGCCCACAAAACCGGCAGTTTAGATGGGGTATCCAACGATGCAGGCATCTTCTTCTTTAAAGAGCCGTTGGCGGTTGCTGTGTTAACTATGGAACTCCCGAGCCCTATGGAGGGAAGATTGTTTCATAACCAGATTGGTGCCATTTTAGCGGATCTCTATATTTAAGTACCGTAAGATAAGACTTTGGCGCCGTTAGCGACGCCGGATGGAAGACACAAACAAGGAAGTGAGCTATGTGCCTGAGCAACATGAAGTGTATAACTCTTATATGGAGATCGACCTTAAAGGCATTAAAGACAATTTAGCCAAGATCCTCCGTCATTTGGACGGCAAATTGGAGCTTATCCCCGTCCTCAAGGGTAATGCTTATGGTTTTGGTGAGGTAGGCATGGCGGAGATACTCTACCGGCAATTAGGCTTTCCCCTGTTGGCTTGCGCCCAAACCTATGAAGCCCAGCTTATTCGGGATGCCGGTATGGATGTTGACCTCTTCATTCTGGGAGGTATTCCTTTCAACAATATCCCCGCCGTGGTGCGCCATGATTTTATCACGCCGGCTTTTCATGTCGATTACCTGGTAAAACTCAATGAGGAAGCTGTAAAGCAAGGTAAACCTACCCGGGTTAAAATTAAAATCGACACTGGTATGAACCGTATAGGTTGCAAACCCGGTAAGGAATTGGCAGCGGTGCTCGACACTTTGGCGCAATGCCCCCAGGTTAAGCTTATTGGCGTTTTTACCCATTTTGCTGAGTCCGAAGCGGAGGACAAGAGCTTTACCCTTAAGCAGCTGGAAGAATTTCGGAAAGGGTTAGCTCAAATTAAGGAGCGTGGCTACGACCTCCCTTATATCCACGCCTTTAACTCCGCTGCCACCGTCTGGCTACCGGATATTACCGATTTTACCCATGTGCGTAACGGTAACCTCATCTTCGGGTTTGACAAAAATATAGAGCCCGAGAATACCCTCGGACTCTCCATGATTTTCGCCTGGCGCGCCTTTATCACCCATGTCAAAGATGTAACCGTAGGTGAAACTATTGGTTACAACCGCTTCTTTGTGGTGGAACACCCTATGAAAGTAGCCACTATCTCCATCGGTTATGCCGACGGTTTCCCACGAAATATGGCGCTCTACGCTAACTCCGATGTTTTGGTGCATGGTCAACGAGCCAAGGTTATCGGTATCGCTATGGACCAAATGCTTATCGATATTACCCACCTCCCCGAGGTTAAGCTAAACGACATAGTTACTCTCATCGGAAGCGACGGCAAGGAGCATATCACCACTGAAGAGATAGGTGAACGGATAAATGCCAATATCTTATCTCTCACGGCTCTTATCTCCGCGCGGGTACCCCGCATTTATGTGGAGTAGAAGCCCATGAATTGCGTTCACCCATAGCATGATAAAAACGGGCTTCTACTCCGCCATGGGAACCGTGGCTCTGGAACGTAGTTCCAGTAAGCGCAGGCAGGCTTTGCCTGCCGTAGCGACCGGGGGTTTGGGGGCGGGTAGCCCCCATCTATCAGAATAGGATATTTTAAGATCCGCTGTTATTTAGCGTTTAAGGGGAGTAACGGTTATCTCCCTGGTGGCGACTTGCTCACAGAAGTATTGGTCGTGTTCCACGAAGATAATCGTAGGTTGGTACTTAACCAGGAGATCTTCCACCTGTTCCCGGGAGTAATAGTCGATAAAATTTAAAGGTTCATCCCAAATGTAGAGGTGGCTGGGGGAGGAGAGAGAGGAAGCTAATAAAACCTTTTTCTTCTCCCCCTGGCTTAAATCGTTTAAATCTTTGTCGAAATCCCGGCGCCTAAAGTCCAATTTACGCAAAATGGCCTTAAACAGGCTTTCTTCTATCCCCTGCCTTACGGCAAATTGGCGTAAATCCCCCCTTAAAAAAGCTGTTTCCTGAGCCACATGCGAAATACGGAGACCGCTACCAACTTTCAGCTTCCCGCTTAAAGGAGCTACTTCCCCCATGATAGCACGCAGCAAGGTAGATTTGCCACTACCGTTAACCCCCTGGAGAGCTACCCTATCCCCCACCTCTATGGCAAAGGTTAGCGGAGCAAAGAGAGGGGCAGCGCCATAGCTTAGGGTAAGCTCTTGCGCCTCCACCAGGATGCGGCGGTGATAGGGCAGAGTAGCAATGCGTAAATCCGGTGCATAATCTATATGTTGTAAAAGGGAACGCTTTTCTTCTAGAGCTGTTTCCTGACGCCGTTCGATATTTTTAGCACGCTGCATCATCTTAGCAGCTTTGGCGCCGATAAAACCTCGGTCTACCGGACCTTGTCCTATTTTGGTTTTTTCCAGCTTTAAAGACCACCCGGCTTTCTCCTTG
>WREE01000179.1 GCA_009779515.1 Symbiobacteriaceae bacterium | reverse complement strand
TACCTGAACATGCTCATTAGCGATCAGGGGGGGCAACCGGTGGAGTTTACCCGCAGTTCCATAGCCATCCGTTTCGATTGTGTACCTTCCCAAATTAATTATGTCCTTACTACCAGGTTTACTCCCGAGCGAGGTTTCTTGGTAGAGAGCCAGCGGGGGACTGGGGGTTATATCCGCCTTTCACGAATTTTTGTTGGACCCAGTCGAAGTCTATATAATTTTACTTTGGAAATACCGGATGCCATCAACCAGGAACAAGCCAGTCACATCATCGACCGTTTAGGTGAAGAAAATTTTATCACCCCGCGGGAAGCCAAGTTAATGACCGGAGCTATCCGTAACACCTTGGCTTTAGTTCCTCAGGAAGTGCGCCACCTAGTCCGAGCCTCGATGCTCAAATCTATGGTCTACGAAATTATCCGCTTCGATCAACTGATAGAAGAGATCGTCACCGCAGAAAATACCAGTAAGGAGTGATGAGATGCTCTGCCAGGAATGTCAACAGGAGACTGCCACTGTCCACGCCATACAATTTTCCCAAGGTAAGACCAGCGAAAGGCACCTCTGCGAAGCATGTGCGAAAAAGGCCGGTCTTAAGTTTGGCGAAGAATTCTTCAACTTCTCCGTGACTAACTTGCTGGCCGGTTTGTTAGATGCCCAGGCACCGTCAACTCCGGAACATCAGCAACAGCAGCAAAGTGTTACCGAACGCTGTCCCCGTTGTGGCATTTCCTACCGCCGTTTTCACCGCACAGGACGTTTAGGGTGTGCCGAGTGTTATCAGGCTTTCAGTCAGCACCTGGAGCCACTCCTGCGACGAGTGCAAGGAGCTACCCTGCACCGGGGTAAGCTCCCATTACGGGGTGGCAAAAGTGCTAAGCTCCGACGCCAAATCCAAGATCTGCGCCTCTCTTTACAACGGGCTGTAGAAGAGGAGCGTTATGAAGTAGCCGCTTCCCTCAGAGACCAAATACGCACTTTGGAAAAGGAAGGGGAGAGTCTTCATGATTAGCGCCATCCGCAACGCCGAAAGCTCTTGGATGGCAGAAGGAGCGGCGTATCAGGATGTTATCCTAAGCAACCGTATACGTCTAGCCCGAAACTTAAAGGATTACCCTTTTCCTGCACGAGCTACCCCCGAAGAAAAACAAGCTTTAGGCGAGGAAATTGGTAGTCACCTTCCCTGGCTCTTAGAGGAATCCGGCCGCGAATGGCTTCAGCTTCGTTTAGAAGAGGTCACCCCCCAAGAAAGGGGTGTACTGGTAGATAAACACCTTATCTCCCCTCAATTGGCTGGTCATCCCGAAGGGGCCTCCCTGCTGCTCTCCACCGATGAAGTAGTCAGTATTATGATCAACGAGGAAGACCATATTCGGCTCCAAGTGCTACTCCCTGGGCAACAGTTGCATGAAGCTTGGGTGGTGGCTGACCATATTGATAACCTGTTAGAAAACCGCTTAGATTATGCTTTTCGCCACGATCTAGGTTATTTAACAGCTTGTCCCACTAACGTGGGAACCGGGTTAAGAGCTTCGGTGATGGCGCATCTTCCAGCTTTGGTTATCAGCAAGAAATATGGTCGTATCTTAACAGCTATCAACCAAATGGGTTTTGTGGTGCGAGGTATTTACGGGGAAGGTAGCGAAGCCACAGGGCAAATCTTTCAAATTTCCAACCAAATATCTTTAGGCCATACCGAAGTGGAAGTTATCCAAAGCTTGCAAGGGATAGTCAAGCAAGTGGTAGAGGAGGAGCGCAACACCCGCATCGCCTTGCAAAACAGCTCAGAACCTATGCTCATCGATCGCATCGGTCGCTCTCTGGGCACCTTAACCCACGCTCGCCTAATTACCACCGAAGATGCTGTCCAACTGCTTTCAGATTTACGCCTGGGTATTAATTTACAGCGCATTCGTGGGGTTGGTAATGCGACAGTCAGCGCTTTGTTGGTCAAAATCCAACCTGCCTGGCTCTCCCTGGACAACCCCAGCGAAGGGTCATCCCTAGATTGGCAACGAGCTGGGATCCTCCGCCAAGCCTTGGAGGGGGTTTCCCTTGAATGATAACCATAGGTGACTCCGCTAAAAGCGGTGAAAAGGAGGAAAAATGCCTAGCATACAGTTTACCGACAGAGCTAACCGCGCTCTTTACCTGGCTCAGGAAGAAGCAGTGCGGCAAAACCAACGGGTTTTAGGTCCCGAGCATATTCTCCTGGGGTTGCTGCGCACCGATGGAGGTATGGCTTCACGGGTACTACGTAACCTGGGGTTAGATACCGAAACTCTACGAAAAGAAATAGCCGCTCGCTCCAGCGAAGCGCAACCAACAGCAGGACAAGGGCTAACACCTTCCCCGGGGTTTCATGCTGCCGTGGAGAAATCTGTAGAAGCTGCCCACCATTTGGGGCATAATTATTGTGGGACTGAACACTTGCTGCTGGGGGTGCTGGAAGATGAACAGGGGATAGTCCGAGCTATCTTAGCCAAACTGGGCATAGCACCGGAAACGCTCCACCAAGAGCTTAGCCAGGTGATGAACCAGCCTTCCCAAGGCTCTTCTCCCCCTCAAGCTTCTCCCTCCAGTGCTCCCCGCTCTCGAGAGCGGCGTAGCAGCTCTCCTACTCCTACTTTAGACGGTTTGGGTAGAGATTTAACCCAAATGGCGGCAGCGGGAAACTTAGATCCCGTTATTGGGCGAACTAAGGAGATTGAGCGCGTCATCCAAATTCTCTCCCGCCGTACGAAGAACAATCCTTGCCTCATTGGGGAACCAGGGGTAGGCAAAACAGCCATCGCCGAAGGGTTAGCCCAGCGCATAGCAGCCGGAGAGATTCCGGAAACGTTAAAGGGCAAACGCTTGGTGACCCTGGATTTAGGTTCTCTAGTGGCTGGCACTAAGTATCGGGGGGAGTTCGAAGAACGGCTAAAGCGAGTTATCGAAGAGATTCGCCATACAGGAAATATCATACTCTTTATTGATGAACTGCACACGTTAGTGGGTGCCGGTGGAGCGGAGGGAGCTATTGATGCTGCCAATATTTTAAAACCTTCCCTCGCCAGGGGAGAGATGCAAACGATTGGCGCTACTACCTTAAACGAATATCGCAAGCATGTGGAGAAGGATGCTGCCTTGGAGCGCCGCTTTCAGCCGGTGATGGTGGAGCCGCCTACACCCGAGGAAGCAGTTCTTATTCTCGAAGGATTAAGAGACCGCTACGAAGCACACCATGGAGTGAAGATATCGGATGAAGCCTTACTAGCTGCGGTAAAGCTTTCCGACCGTTATATCAACGACCGTTACCTGCCAGATAAAGCCATAGACCTCATTGACGAAGCCTCGTCCCGGGTCCGTTTGCAAGCCTTTACCGCTCCGCCAGATGTCAAAGAAAAGGAAAAAAAGCTGGGGGAAACTATCCTCGAAAAAGAAGCGGCTATTTCGCGCCAGGAATTTGAGCAAGCTGCCGAGCTCCGGGATCAGGAAGCCAAGCTACGCCAGGAGTTGGCGAGCCAAAGGCAAGAGTGGGAACAAACCCAGCATGCTCTGCGCAATATAGTGGAGGTAGATGATATTGCTCATATCGTTGCCAGTTGGACTTGGGTGAAAGTCCAGCGTCTCACCGAGAGTGACAG
>WREE01000178.1 GCA_009779515.1 Symbiobacteriaceae bacterium | reverse complement strand
TGGTCCCAAGCCAGACGCGCTACCAAGCTGCGCTACATCCCGAACTGCATTTGCATTATAGGGACATTAAGCTATCTTGTCAAGGGTAAGAAAACAAAGGACTAGAGCAAAATTTCGCCCTAAGTTGCTTCTCCTCTTGACAAGTATTTGGGCAATATGCTAAAATCCCCAGGTAAACACCTCACAGTGTTTATTAATTCACGGTGGGTGTAGCTCAGTTGGCTAGAGCATCAGATTGTGGCTCTGGGGGCCGTGGGTTCAAGTCCCATCATCCACCCCAATTTTTGTAAAAACCACGCCAATGTCTTACAGGCAACGGCGTGGTTTTACTCTATTTACCTGATGATATAGCAGTTATTTCCAGGTCGGTATCTCCCTGTATGGACAGAACAAGGCAGGATTTTTTTTAGGTTATGACGAAGATAAAGTTAACCTGAAGAACTTTGGCGGTTGCCAAACCTGCTTTGTTCTTCGTCATTAAAAGGAGGAATTTTCGTGAGTAACTTCATGTCCGATGATGTTCGCTTCCAAATGGACAAAACCATGGCTACTATCCGCACTATTGTCGAAGTCTTTCCCAAAGAACAGTGGTTAAAAATTCAAGGGCCGGACTCCTATTACATTCCCTGTCGTATCGCTTACCACTTAGCCGTAGTTATCGATCGCATGGTAGCTGGTGGTTTCAAAGACCCCGATTTCACCGCCAAACTCCCATATGGCGCCTGGATGGAAGCAACTGCAGAAACCCTGCCTAACCAAGAGGATCTCCTGGTCTATCTCGATGCCACCATCGCTCGCGCGAAACAAGAGTTGACTGCTATGGACGATGCCACTCTGGCATCCCCCATTGAGGAAGCTCGCGGCTGGATGGGTGCCTCCCAATTAGGGGCTATCCTATACGCTCTGCGGGAGCTATCAGATCACACCGGTGAGCTGAATAAGATGCTGCTGGATAATGGAGTAAGCGATATCTGGATAGCACGCTAGCATAGCTCATGAACGGATTCCAACCTTTTACCTTAACCGACAAAGATAAGCTCCAGCCGTTTTTACGCCTCTATCCTGATAACGAAACCAGCGAGTATACGTTTTCCTATTTTTATATGTGGCGCAGTATGGACGATGCTCAGTGGTTGCAAGAAAAGGACTACCTGTTGTTACGTCTCTCTACCCCTGGTGATAAACGCTTTTTTATGGCTATGGCGCCTGAGGCTCAATTAGCAGAAGCTATGGAGCACGCCATAGCCATTTCCCGGGAAGAAGGATGGCCTTTTACCATGAACTCCCTGCCAGAATGGTACTGTGAGTTGCTGGCAAAGCATATGCCGGGGCGCTTTGACTTTACCCACGAGTTGCACCTAGATGACTATATCTACCATATACAAGACCTAATCAACCTCCGAGGTAACCGCTACCATGCTAAGCGCAACCATCGTAACCGCTTCGATGGTGTCTATGGGGATAGGTACGCTTATCTCCCTTACTCCTCAGATATGGCAACAGCCTGCCTGGCTATTTATGAAAGCTGGTTTCAGACTCAGCCTGAAGCAGAGCTCTTACGCCGCGAACGCGATTCCGTGCAACTGGCACTCGCTGATTTCCAGGCGTTGGGGCTGGATGGTGGAGTGGCTACGGTCGATGGCATACCTATGGCTTTCACCCTGGGTGAACAGCTTACGGAAGATATGGCAGTTATTCATACCGAAAAAGCCATGCCTGCCATACCGGAGCTCTTCACTGTCATTAACCGCGATTTCTTATCCCATACCTACCCTCATCTTACTTGGATCAACCGTGAAGAAGATATGGGCGATCCTGGCTTACGCAAAGCCAAACGCTCCTACCACCCAGCGCGGATGATTGCCAAGTATCGTATAACCTTAAAAACTAAATAGAAGAGGTGAAAGGCACCTTCTCTCTGGGGCAGGCGCCGTGCACGATGGAAACACGTCTCCTTACTGCGAACGAGTTGCCTCAAGCGATAGAGCTGTGGCGTTACTGCTTTGGCGACCCTACCGAATTCATCAACTGGTACTTCCGGGAGCGAGCCCACCAAGTGTTAGCTGTGATGCAAGGAAAGCAGTTGGTGGCCCAAATGGTGTGTGTGGCGGTAGATATATCTTGGTGGGGAGTTCATACCCCGGCAGTTATCCTATCTGGTGTTGCCACAGCTCCCAGCTTTCGCCGTCAGGGACATATGAACACCATCATGCACGCCGGGACACAGTTTCTCCAAGAGCAAGGCATAAAGCTGGCACTCCTCTACCCTTTTAACTACCATTTTTACGAATCCTACGGCTTTGTAGCCTGTGGTGAAGTAGCTAAGATCAGGGTGGGACTCGACCAACTACCCTCCCTTAAACCGCGGGGGGAGTTCCTGACCAATCTCAACCCCTGGGAGGCTGCTCCCTTCATGCTCGAGGCCTACGAGTTAGCTTTTGCAGGATATAATGGGCGGGTTCAGCGGACAGTAGAGACTTTTCACCAGAGGCAGAATGAATATGCTCTGGAAGATGGTCATACCGTAGTTTATCTTCGTCAGGGGCGCTGTGAAGGTTATATGCTCTACCGTTTTAACGCTAAAGATATACTGGTGATGGAGATTGCTGCTGGTAGTCAAGCAGCTCGGGAAGACCTTTTATCTTTTCTCAGCAGCCATGCCTCTACCGCTACCACCATCGAACTTCTCACCCCTCTGGAAGATCCCCTCCGGGAACTTCTGGCAGAGTATCGTAGTGCCGTTTCTCTGGAGCCTTACGATATGTTCCGGATCCTGGACTTACCGGGAGTGGTAGCTGGCATACCAGGTGGCGAAGGGGAACTCCGCTTTCATATCGAAGACCGTTATGCACCTTGGCATCAAGGTAACTGGTGCTTAAGGAGGGATCAGGGACGCCTACTCCTGCAGCAAGAAGGCACCTCTGCTGCCTCCCTACCAGCTCTTAATATCCGGCAGCTAACCCGCTGGTTAGCCGGATGTATCAGTGGTACCGAACTACAACAAAGAGGGATTCCACTGCCCAACCACTTCGTCGAAACCATGGATTGTCTCGTGCCTAAGCGTCCTTTCTTTGTTTATGAAATGTATTGAAAAGGAAGCAAAAATGAAAGTTATTGATGCTCATCTCCATTTCCGCCCTGAAAGCGAAAACTTCCAGCGTCTTGCTCTACAAGCAGAGCACGAAAACTCCCTGGAGCATCTTCAGGAAGTGTACCATAAGCTGGGGATCGAACATGCTGTCGTCATGGGAAGTCGTAATCTTGCTGCTCCGCCTACCTCATATCCAAGTTTCCTCAGTTATTGTATGGGTATCGATAGCGATGCTTTATCTGGAGACAAACAGCAACAGGCTTTGGCACAAGCGGAGCTTCATTTGGCTCGCCAAGATTGTGTAGGCTTTAAGGTTTATGCTGGCTACACCTTCCGGGATGTCTATGATCCTGGATATGCCCCCTTCTACCGCCTGGCAGAAGCCTATAACAAACCGGTAGCTGTGCATACCGGGGTTACCGCACATCCTCGAGCTCTCCTACGCTACAGTCACCCGTTGCAGCTGGACGAAGCGGCGGTTACCTTTCCCCAAGTCACCTTTGTCATGTGCCATTTTGGCAACCCCTGGTTGGCTGATGCTGCTGCCGTGCTGGAAAAGAACCCTAAT
>WREE01000177.1 GCA_009779515.1 Symbiobacteriaceae bacterium | reverse complement strand
GTAGTAGGAGCGGTACTGCCAGGAGTAAAGGGAGTGACATTCCCCCCCGGTTGCAGAGGGGTAGCGATCTCCTCAGCAACATTGGGAGATAGCTGGGTGGGAACCTCCTCACCGGCATCGGCGGGATAACGACCGTAGGGAAGAGGGTTAGGGAGGGGTACTGGTCGTCGGATAAAAACCTTGGTGGCGACTAAAGCAGCCGGGGTGCGGGGAGTCGCCAACAGTCCGTTAGAAGTGTCAATATCGGCTATGACATGGACATTACAATGCACGTAGGGAGAAGGCTCTGTCCCTTTAATGTAGAGTTCTGTTGTCCGTTTATAAGAAGGACATATATCTGAAGGTGTCCTCCCGGAAACGGTGCAAATAGGTACCCGGACCATATCGCTGGGTTGAGTCCAATCACGTTCAGGAAGCCCTTCGTGGATCATCGCCATATACTCTCGCCAGATACGGGGATGAATCCCTGAGGAATATAAGTCGTTCATAGCGGAATTGATATCATGACCAATCCAGATAGCTGATGTATAATCGGGGGTGCCACCGCAAAACCAGAGGTCGAAAAAATCGTCGGTCGTTCCGGTTTTCGCCGCTGTTGGTCGTCCCAGGTTCCCCACCCGGCTGGTGCCGTAGGGGAGGGTAACGGCAGTTTTTAGAGCATCAAGCACCAAATAGTTGCTCTGTTTGTCGAGAACTACCGTTTGGCGAGGTTCAGCGCTGTAGATGAGGAGCCGGTTGCGATCTAGCA
This sequence comes from Symbiobacteriaceae bacterium, assembly GCA_009779515.1. Lineage (GTDB taxonomy): Bacteria > Bacillota > JAAYKD01 > JAAYKD01 > WRDA01 > WREE01. The sequence goes on along the minus strand of WREE01000177.1, from coordinate 2,936 downwards.
CTTCCTTCACATATACCGGATGGGTATAAATACCTTCATTCATGAAAGCAGCATAGGCCATAGTCATATCGAGAACTGAAACTCCCTGAGAGAGACCGCCAATGGCTGAAGGTAAAAAGAGGTCATCGTCAGTAAGCGTGGTAAAACCTAACTTGCGCATAAAGTCTATCCCGTTATGCACACCCACCTCTTGTAAGGTCTTGATAGCAGGAATATTTTGGGAACGAGCAATAGCTTCCCGCACCGGTATCAAACCAAAATAGGCGTTATCGTAATTTAAGGGATGCCAGGTACCCCAGGCGGTAGGAACATCATCGAAGACAGTACCCAAAGTAACACTTTTCCGCTGTAGAGCGGGAGCGTAATCAATTAGGGGTTTAATACATGAACCCGGCTGGCGCAAAGAATCAACAGCTCGATTCCAGACAAAGGATTCATCTTCCGGGTATTCTCTCCCTCCTATCATGACGACAATCTCACCGGTGGCAGATTCTACCACCACGGTGGCTACCTGGCGCTCATAGATACCATTTTCTTGTTTTTCTGCCCAACGCAAGTTGCCGTTATCAATTTGGTTAGTCTGGATAACTTCTGCGATAAGACGTTCCGTTTCCAACTGCAGTTGGGTGTCTAAGGTGGTATAAATATGTAGACCGCCGTTATAAAGAGCCTCGCGAGCCAAAGCTTCACCACCGAAGTAGTCAGCCAGGAGCAGAGGAAAATTACGGATGACAAAATCGGAAAAGTAAGTGGATGTAAAATATGCTTCCTGAACCTTTTCCAACCCTACGAACTCTAGAGGAGTAGCTTTAGCTTCATTGGCTTCGTTGAGAGTAATTTTACCCTGGTCGAGCATTAAGTCCAAAACTATAGCTTGTCCACGTTTAGCCGCCTGGTAGTCTTCATAGGGAGAATACTCATTGGGTGCCGGTAAAAGGCCAATGAGCATGGCACTTTCGGCTAGATTTAGCTCCGAGACTCCTTTACCAAAATAGAGTTTGGCTGCTGCTTGAATACCTTTAGCCCAGTGACCGAAAAAGACCTGGTTTAAATAATAATAAAGAATTTCGTCTTTGGATATGAGCTGCTCCAGGCGGATAGCCAGCACCATTTCCCTAAGCTTGCGTTCTAAAGTTACATCTGGGGAAAGCCAGACATTGCGTACCAGTTGCTGGGTAATGGTACTGCCGCCTCCCATTTCTCCCCGCATGAGGACCATGCGGGCTACACCAGCCAAGTCTACACCAAAATGATCATAAAATTTGCGGTCTTCCGAAGCAACTAAAGCATCTCGCAAGAAACGGGGTATCTCGGTATAAGAGACTGTTTCCCGAAAGTTTTGGTCGGTGGAAAGTTTACAAATTTCGTTGCCATGGCGGTCATAAATAGTGGATGCCTGGGGTTGGTTGGAAAGTATGTCGGTATTTAGGGTAGGTAGATCACGCAAAGTGTTGGAAGCCCAGCCAAGAGCTGCACCACCGGCAACACAGATGGCAACTAGTAATACCAGAAACAAACCCAGAAAGAGCCTTCCCCAGGGAAAACGCTTTCTTTTCGGGGCTGTAGGTTTGGGAGTGTTATTACTACTCGCCCTGGTATTACGAGGGGGGATTGACATATGAAGTTTCATCCTCTCTGGTCAAATCACTATCGCTAAAGCAGGAAATAAGCATGAAAGGGAGAAATAAAACTATATACAACTTCAGGTGGTGATGGAGGGTGTCCGACAATTTAGTTTTGGGGTTTGGTAACCCTCCTTCGCTGTCGTTGTTACGTCTGCATCAGCAGGCCTTAGCCGGCGGTATGCGCCTACCCTATACTTACCAGCCTATCCAGCTAGAAGCTCCTTTAGTAGAAACCAGCGGCACCATTCTCCGCTCCCCTCATATTCTGGGATGCCACTTTGCGGAATCGTTACCGGTAGGTAACTGTCCCTGGCTAGACGATGTGGCTACCGGAGCAACATATAGTGGGCGGATCAACGCGGTCTTCAAAAATCGTGGCAAATTAGTTGGCGAAGACACTTCGCAATCCGGTGCCATGCGCGCCTTGCAACACGCAGGGTATCGCCCTCAGGGGACACGGGTGCTTCTCATCGGCTCTGCCGGTGCGGCACAAGGTTTGGTGCAAATGCTGGCAGAGGCGGGTATTACCCAACTACTCCTGCTGCATAGCTCTTCGGAACGGTTGCGAGGCATGGCGGGAACTTTAAAGCGAGACATCCCCAACCTCTCCTTACAAGTTGGTTCTTTACATAACGAAGACCTCACCCAGGTATTATCTGCGGTGCAACTTTTAGTTATTGCTATGGAACCCGGTGACAAACAAAGCCGAGACAGCCTTCCTCCTCACCTCTCTTTGCCCGCAGGTTTGTTTTACCTGGACTTACTCTCCGGTGCTGCTCCTATTTGGGCAACCCAAGAGAGTGTTCGTTATATACCACCGTTAACCCTGCTTTTATGGCAAAATGTCGTTTGTTTTCGCTTGTGGAACCACTACGACCCTCCTATTGCCTTTCTTCAGGAAATTGGGCAGTAAATGCTCAGCATTATTTACCGTGACATAGAGGGAGCAACCGGTCTGGAACTTGCAGCCATCAGCCCGACGGCTACAGTAGCCTCTCTCTTCCCACCTTTACAACTAGCTGGCGATGACCCTCTCTTACCTAAGAGAGAACACCCAGCACGCCTGGCAGTATGTGCTGCTTGCCGCAACAACTGTTGCCGTCGTTACCCCATTGTCCCGGATGTTATTGCTGTGCGTCATCTAGCCACGAAGTTTGGCTACTCCATAGAAAATTTTGCTAAAAAGTATCTTACCCTCCCGGACAACTTCCTGTTGGCAGAGTTTCAAGGCTCCTCTTGCCCCTTCCTGAGCCAAGAGTTATGTACAGTCTACGATTTACGACCTTTGCTCTGCCGCTTTTACTTATGTGT
>WREE01000176.1 GCA_009779515.1 Symbiobacteriaceae bacterium | reverse complement strand
CAGGAGCTACCACGACTGCTACTTCGTCGACCACGGGAGCTGCTGCTTCAGCTTTCTTCTTTTTACTGTTACTTTTCACGACAGGAGCTACCACAACTGCTACTTCGTCGACTATAGGGGTAGCTTCGCTAACTACAGGTTCGGTCGTTGCTTTTTTTCTTCTGCTTCCTCTCTGCGAAGTTACTGCAATTGGAGCCTCCGTTGGTATGATATCTTGTGAGAAGGGAACATCCTCCTCAGGCTCGCTAATACTAGCGCTCTGGTAAACCACTCCTGCTTGCGCCATGGCTTTGGTCATAGCATCAGCGACAGAATTGCTGCTGTTGCTGCCACTACTGCTTCCCCGGGAGTTTTCCATAGCCTTGGCCATGGCTGCCGCGATGCTACTATCTATCTCCTGAGTATGCACCTGAGCTCCGTGAGGAGGTGTAGCTGCATAGGTAGCCTCTTCAGGGGTATTGGTCCTGGGAGGGGAGCTTTTGTGGGGTCGAGACTTGTCAGGAGGAACGACTTGGGTGGCTTCACCCTTACTCCTACTTCCTGTTTTGGCTTTTTCGGTCATGCAGTTCACCTCCTTTTATGGTTTTGTCCAGTACTATAATTTTCTTCCTTTCAGGTTCGCAATAGCTTGTTGCAACTCCTGCATCCGTTGCATAGAGTTTGCAAAAAGCTCATGGTCTCCATCGGCTAGTTGCCTGGTGCAAGCAGCACTTAGCTCAGCTAACTCCTGCTCGAAGCGGTGCATTTTGAGATATTCTAGACACTCATTAAAAGCTTTATCGGCTCCGTCCAGCAAATGTTGGAAAACAAAGCTAAGCCTAGTGATGACAGGGGTAAGCTCTGTCTCGTAGAGATAACCCTCAGGTACAGGGGTTAAAGAGGTAAAATGCGACCAGACGGCTTCCGCCAGGGTATTGAAGGGAGCTTGGCTAAAGGTGCTAAGGGGTAACTCCTGGCTGAGAATTTGGGCTTTACGTATATCGGCTAGAGCAATTGCCAGGAGGGTTTCCTGAGCTGCGACTAAGCCCTGACCTTTGCCACGTTCTTCTCTGGGACTGGTTCCGTGGGTGACAACCCTTGCGGTGGTTCCCCCAAGTTCGCCAACCACCACAGAATCTCCTCCCCCGGTGGTACCTTGGGTTAAAGAAGTTTGACCGACGGAACCGGCATGCACTCTTTGCCGTTCCCGACGAATTGCTTCATATGTGAGATCCAGCTCCCGAGCTAGTTCACGCAGGTATTCGTCTTCTTCAATTGGCGAAGCAATACGTGATAAGATAATGCAGAATTCTCTAACATAGTTGCTTTTTCCTTCTATAGTGTTCATATTGAAGCTCTTACTTAGAGATTCTTTACAATAACGTAACACTGGGAGAGCTTTTTGGAGAACCTCCTGGCGAAAAGCTTCACCTCCGTAGAGTCTAATAAAGGCATCGGGATCTTTCGCTTCGGGAACTCGAGCTACCCATACTTGCACTCCCTGTTGGTGTAGCATGAAGATCCCCCTCTCTGCTCCTGCCTGCCCAGCACGATCGGCATCATAGCAAAGGATTACTTTATTAACCAAACGCTTAAGGAGGCGGCTATGTTCCTGGGTCAAGGCAGTCCCCAGCGAGGCTAAACCGTTGGTAGCGCCTCCCTGCCAGGCAGAGATCATATCCATATATCCTTCGTAGATAACCAGTTCAGTCGGTTTAGTGTTACGCAATAAGTGGAGACCATACAGCAAGCTGCCTTTATCAAAAATCCGACTCTGGGAAGAATTGATATACTTGGGTTGGTCACTGTCGGCATCGATAATACGGCCACCAAAAGCTACCGGGCGTCCTCGCTGATCAAAAATAGGAAAGATGACGCGGTCGCGAAAACGATCGTAATAATTACCATCTTGCGTGCGCCCTATTAAGCTGGCTGCCTCTAAAATATCCAAGCCGAAACCATTAACTTGCAGGTGTTCTGCCAAACTTCGCCAAGAGGCAGGAGCGTAACCCAGTTGAAAATGCTTGATAGTTTCCGGGTCTAGCTGGCGTAGGGTTAGGTAACGACGAGCCTTTGCTGCCGCCGGATGGCTTACCAGCTGTTCCTGATAATAATGCAAGGCAGACTCCATCGCATCGTATAAACGCCGCCGCAGCCGTTGCTGTGCTTCATCAGCTTCACTATTCTCCTCCCGGGAAGGCAAGGCAACCCCACCACGTTCCGCCAGCAGCTCTACTGCCTCCGGGAAGGATAAGTTATCGCGTTTCTGTAAAAAACTGAAGGCGGTTCCCCCGGTTTGGCAGCCAAAACAGTAAAAAAGTTGCTTGTCACCATCCACCGTAAAGGAAGGGGTTTTCTCCTCATGAAAAGGACACAACCCAAGGTAGCTGCGCCCGCTGCGGCGTAATACCACTTGCTCGCCGATTAGTTGCACCAAATCGACACGGGAGAGAATGGTCTGCAAGAGTTCCTGGGGATATAAGGGCACTGCCACCGCTCCTTTCCCTAAGAATTACATACCGTAAGATTGGGCGTTGATGTAGGAGATAATCCTGCCCGCCGATTCCTCAATGGCCATATTGCTGACATCGATTACCTTACAACCCAACTGCTCAAAGAGGGATGTTGCCTGTGCCAGTTCTCGCTGAATATGATCAGGTTGAGCATAGGGAGATTCTAAAGGGAGAGTTAAATCCTGGAGTCGCACCCTTCGCACCTCCACCAGCTTTTCGGGAGAGACGGTAAGGCCTATAATTTTGTTGCGCTCTACTTTGGCAAGTTGCTCCGGAACCACAAAGTCGGCAATAAGCGGCATGTTGGCAACTTTGAAACCTCGGTTAGCTAAATACATGGAAAGAGGCGTTTTGGAGGTACGGGAGACTCCCAGGAGGATGATATCTGCTTCCAAGAAACCTTGAGGATTCTTACCGTCATCGTTATACACGGCAAATTCTATGGCATTAATTCGTTCATAATAGGAAGTGTCCAATTGATGGGTCATCCCCGGGCGGTAGAGAGGGTAATCGCTCAGCAGACTCCCCAGCATAGTTATGGCGGGATGCATGATGTCGAAGTAGGGTATACCAACCGCCATGAGGTTCGCCAGCAAATACTGGTGGAGTTCCCGTTCCACCATAGTAAACATGAAACAACAAGGAGTGACCTTAGCTTCTTCCATAATAGAATCAATACTCTGTTTATCTCGAATATTGAAATGGGTGCGAAATTCTAAGTCTCCCCAGCGCTCAAACTGGGAGGTGGTAGCGCGGGCAACTCTGAGAACGGTTTCACCAAAAGAATCCGAAATTAGGAAGAGTGCTTTCAATGCTTTTACCCCCATAAATATATTAATGTTAATATATTAGGTTTGGTTTACCCGCTACAGGTTTGTCTTTTCTAGTTCCAGGAGCCATTTTTTTAAGGCTAACCCCCCTCCGAAGCCAGTGAGGGAGCCATCTTTACCAATGACCCGGTGACAGGGAAAAATAAGGGGGATGGGGTTAGCTCTGTTAGCGGCACCCACTGCCCTACTCCCTTTAGGAGTTCCCACCCTTGCAGCCAACTCTTGGTAGCTGATGGTACTACCGTAGGGAATACGCGCCAGTTCCTGCCACACTTTAAGCTGAAAGTCTGTTCCTACCAACTTACAAGGGAGATCGAAACCAAGCCGCTCACCGGCTAAGTACTCCCGCAGTTGTTCGCCGGCT